>JAQTZD010000018.1 GCA_028687975.1 Sediminibacterium sp. | reverse complement strand
TTTACCACCAGGAAAGTACCTCTTACATTGATGCTTTGCATCAGATCGAACCGTTTGGTATCCGTTTGTTCGGTGGGGGTCAGCTGAATGGCAGATGCATTGTTGATCACAACATCAATTCCGCCAAAACGATCCACCGCCTGTTTTACAGCAGCTTCAATCTGTTCTTCCTGTCTGATATCTACCTGTACAGCCAGGGCCTTGCCACCGGCCGCTTCCACTTCTTCTGCCGCAGAATAGATGGTGCCTCCCAATCTGGGGTCTTCGGAAACACTTTTGGCTGCAATGACAATATTGGCGCCTTCTCTGGCCAGGCGCAATGCGATAGCTTTACCAATACCTCTGCTGGCACCGGTAATAAAAACGGTTCTGTTTTGAAAAGCGGACATAAGCAAATTGTTAGAGAATAAATGTACGCAAAGCCATTTACCAACCGAGAAATTCTTTTATTGCCTTTTCTGTTTCAAGGCAGGCAATATCCAGGTCGCGGTTTACAATCGTTTTATTAAACTGATGGCTGAACGACATTTCATAACTGGCTTTGCTGAGCCTGGTAGCCATACTTTCTGCGGTTTCTGTTCCCCTGCTCTCCAGTCTTTTTCTTAATTCTTCTACAGAGGGGGGTTCAATAAAAATAGACAGGCTATTCCCGCTGAACTGTTGTTGAATATGTATAGCCCCTTTTACATCTATGTCCAGTACCGGAACCTTACCTGCATCCCAGATTCTTTGTAATTCGCTTTTCAGGGTTCCGTAATAGCTTCCCTCATATACCATTTCCCATTCTACAAATTCACCTGCTTCAATTTTAGAGCGGAATTGTTCTTCAGATAAGAAATGATATTGTACGCCATCCTGTTCCCCTGCCCTGGGCTTGCGGGTAGCGGCGGATATGGAAAAAGAGAGCCTGGGATATTTATTCAGGAGAAAACGGGTGATGGAGGTTTTTCCTGCCCCTGAAGGAGCAGTAATAATGATCAGCTTCTGATTGGAAAGGGGCATTGTTACTTTTGCTACAAAGAAACAATTTATTTGGAGTAAATTTGTATAGACGCCCCCCAAATTGCGCTTAACTTGAGAATCCGTGAAGTTATATCATGCAATGACCGCTCTGCAGCTTTCAACGAAAGCTCCTCTGTTGTTCAATTATTGATTCATAAGGATGGAAAGATCATTTATGGTAACAATCGGGTATCCGAAATGTTTGGATATGATGCATCAGATGTTCTTTCCCTGACAGTTAAAGATTTGCTGGATCCCCACGACAGCAGAATCAATGAACTGTTGCTTCTTTCACTTTTAAGCAGAAAGGTTTCCTTCAATACACTTGCGATCAGAAAAAACAAAGAATTTTTTCCCGTTTCGCTTACTGCTGTTGAATACTACGATAACGAGCAGGGTCGCAACCTGATTGCGATAAGCCTGATTGATATTACATCCATCAACAAGGCCGATTTATTGCTGCAGGAAACCTCCCAGATTGCCAAGGTTGGTGGTTGGGAACTGGACCTTGAATCCAAACAGCTTTACTGGACCAGTGTTACCAAGGAAATCCATGAAGTTCCTGCAGACTATATACCTACATTGGAAAAAGCGCTTGGTTTTTATCATGGAGAATCCTGCAAATCCCTGATTTCAAACGCCGTAAATACAGCAATCCGGACAGGAGCGCCTTACGACATAAAAGTAGTTATTGAAACAGGAAAGGGAAACATCAAACAGGTAAGTTGTAAGGGGAGTATTCATTTCGAAAATGGCATCCCAACGCATTTATTCGGAACCATACAGGATATCACCGAGCAGGAAGAAAATCAGCAAAAGCTGGAGGTTGCAGTAAATGAATTCAATAAAATCATGGACACTTCACTGGATATTATCGGAGTGATCAACAAAGAGGGGGTGTATGTACAAATCAATAAAGCTGCCGAAAGGGTATTGGGATATACGAGAGAAGAAATGATTGGTAAGAAAAATACCAGCTTCATTCTGGAAGAAGACCTGGCCAAAACAATTGATATTATCAATAAAGTAAAAAGCGGAGTTGATGTAATCAACTTCGAAAACAGGTATAAGGCAAAAGATGGAAATTTTGTTACAATGTCGTGGTCCGCTACTTCCGATCCAGCCTCCGGTTTCAGGTATGTAGTTGGAAGAGATATCTCCGCAAAGATTAAAAATGAACAACAGCTTAAATTGCTTGAATCTGCAATCACCAACACAAAGGATGCTGTTGTAATAACAGAATCCGTTTCTACAGACGAATCCGGCCCTAAAATTGTTTACGTGAATACCGCCTTCACCAAAATGACCGGTTATACCAAAGAGGAAATTTTGGGCAAAACCCCCAAACTGCTCCATGGCCCGGAGACCGATCAAGAAGTCATGGCAAAGCTGTATAAAGCTGTTGAGCACTGGGAATCTTGTGAAATTGAAGTGGTGAATTACAAAAAGAACGGGGAACCCTACTGGGTTAATTTTACAGCAGTGCCTGTTCCGGACAACAAAGGGGGTTATAGTCACTGGGTGGCCATCCAGAAAGACATCACCGAAAGTAAGCGGGATGAACGGGAAAAATCCAGACTGATCAACGAGCTGATACAAAATAACAGAGACCTGAAACAGTTCTCGTATATCACATCTCACAATTTAAGGTCTCCTCTTACCAATTTACTGGCGCTGATTAAACTCCTGAACTGGGACGATATCCAGGATGAAGAAAATAAAGTCTTGCTCCGGTCTTTTGAAAAGTCTACCGAACAGCTGAATGCAACCATCAACGATCTCTTAAAAGTGCTGATTTTGAAAGAGCAAACAGCCGTTCTTACAGAACCTGTTTCGCTGCAAAAGGTTTTGGATGAAACACTTTTATCATTTACTTCCCAGATAAAAGATCTTCATGCGAAAATACACACCGATTTCAGTAAGGCAGATACCATATCTTTCAATAAAGAATACCTGGAGAGCGTTTTCACCAATCTCATCGGAAATGCCCTTAAATACTATTCAAGTGATAGGAGTCTACAAATAGATATCACTTCAAAAGAAACGCCTGAATATATTCAGGTAAGTTTTAAAGACAACGGAATAGGCATAGATCTGGAGAAAAACAAGGGCCGTATTTTTAAACTGTTTCAAACCTTTCACCATGGAAGAGACAGCAAGGGGGTAGGCCTTTATATGGTAGAGACACAGCTGCAGGCTTTGGGGGGTAAAATTGATGTCGAAAGTGAAGTAAACAAAGGCTCCACTTTTACTGTTTCATTTAAAAAAGTGCCTATTTGATTTTTTTGCTGTTCCTGCCCACTGCATAGTGGGGCTTAAGTGTTTCATAAATATTTTTGAACTCATCCAGCCCGGATACTGCTGCATTCTTTGAGTGCTGAAAATAAGCCCGGGATTGTTGAAGGATTTCATTCCCGATCAGGAGTTTCGCATCTTCCAGTTTTGTTCGGATTTGTTCTACTTCACCCAGCAGTTCTGCATATTGCTCATACAGATGAAGATAATTGTTGCACTTGGCCACATCTAC
Organism: Sediminibacterium sp.; assembly: GCA_028687975.1. Classification (GTDB taxonomy): domain Bacteria; phylum Bacteroidota; class Bacteroidia; order Chitinophagales; family Chitinophagaceae; genus Sediminibacterium. Next base: position 35,129 of record JAQTZD010000018.1, on the reverse strand, counting down.
AAATGAGGGAACTGTACCAGGGCTCTTCCGCATGAACTGCACCGCTTGCTGCACAAATGTCTGCCGCTTGGTATTCAGTTTAAACATACTTCTTCTCTGCTCAGGTTTCAGTTGTATCGTTCCGGGGATCATATTACGTAAGGCAGAAATATGTTGTCGAATAGACATTAACTCGGAACCAATAAAACTTCTGAAAGAATTCATGGCAGGCTTTATAGAAAAACGCTCATTTTAAATAGAAAATTGCCCTTAAGCCGGTTTTGAATGTTACCGGCTTTCTGTCTTTTTTATTATCTTGATACCAACAATTGCTTGCTATGCGCTTATGTTGGAACTTGTTTCTGTGGCTGCAGGGGTGGTCCATTCACGGACAATTTCCCTATGAGCTAAAAAAATGTGTGGTCATTGTTGGCCCGCATACCAGCAGCTGGGACTTTATCATTGGCCTGGCCGTGCGAAGCAGGCTTCGGCTTTATCATATACGCTTCCTGGGAAAAGACAGTTTATTCAAAGGTCCTTGGGGATTTATCTTCAGAAGACTGGGTGGGGTTCCGGTAGACCGGTACAATAAAAACAATATGGTAGAACAGGTGGTGGACCTCTTCCATACACACGAATCTTTTGTACTGGCACTCTCACCCGAAGGAACAAGGAAAAGAGTAAACAGGCTGAGAACCGGGTTTTATCATATAGCGCTAAAGGCCGGCGTACCGATTGTAATGGCCGGCTTTGATTTTGGAAGGAAAGAAATCTCCATTGCCCCTCCTTTTTTTCCTACAGGTAATATGGAGTCCGATCTCAATAAAATAATCCGGCACTATGCAGCTCTCGAGGGAAAAATACCCGAACAGGGCTTAGCGCATTTACAAAATTCAATTGTTTAATCCCCCTACTTTTTATGCAGCAGCATTACCCAACCATCGTAGATCAGTTTTGTAAATTCGAACAAGAAAAAAAGGACCAGCTCTTTCTATCAGAACCGGTAAGCGGTATATATCAGCATTTCACCTGGGACGAGGCGGGAAAAGAAATTCGATCCATGGCAGCATGGTTGCAAAGCAGTGGCCTGCAAAAAGGTGATCGGGTTGCCATACTCAGCAAAAACTGCGCACACTGGATCATGGCAGATCTTGCCATTGCCATGGCAGGAATGGTTTCTGTTCCATTGTACCCCAATATTACCGCAGATGCCGTTCGAGAAATCCTGTTACACAGTGAATCTAAACTGATTTTTGTGGGCAAACTGGATAATCCGCTGGAAATCCGCAAAGGAATACCAGAAGCCATTACACAGATCAGCTTTCCTTTTTATTTCAATGAAGGTTGTCTGAACTGGAAAAGTTTGGTTCAGCAAACAACTCCGCTGAAAGAATTACCCCCAATAGATCCCAACGCGCTTTGCTGCATCATTTATACCTCCGGAACAACCGGGCAGCCCAAGGGGGTCATGCACAGTTTTCATGGAATATCATTTGCCGTATATTCTTTTCTGAATAGCAATCCGCCAATTGAGAATGAGGTCTTTTTTTCGTACCTGCCGCTCTGCCATGTTGCAGAAAAAATGCTGGTGGAATGTGGAACGATTTTCACCGGGAGTACGGTTCATTTTGTAGAATCACTCAGTACCTTCTCAAAAAACCTGCAGCATACAAGGCCAACCATCTTTCTGGCCGTACCCCGAATCTGGGAAAAAATGCAGGAAGAAATTCTGAAAAAAATACCACAAGCCCGGCTGGATCTTTTTTTGCGCATACCGGTTGTGTCCGGACTCATTAAAAAAGCAATTCATAAAAAATTAGGGCTGGGGCGCTGCAAGTACCTCTACACCGGCGCTTCCCCCATCAACCCCTCTGTACTGGAATGGTTTGCCCGTCTGGGGCTGATCATACAGGAAGCTTTTGGAATGACCGAGAATGCAGCACTGTCTCACTCCAACCGAAGGGCATTTGTGAAATTTGGCACTGTAGGGCAAAGCTATCCGGGCGTGGAAGTAAAACTGGGTAAAGACAACGAAGTACTTGTAAAAAGTGAAGCATCCATGCTGGGTTATTACAAAGAACCCGAATTAACGGCAGCCATGTTCGAGGGAGAATGGCTGAAAACCGGAGACGAGGGATCCATAGACGCCGACGGCTTTCTCACCATTACCGGAAGAATCAAAGACCAGTTTAAAACCAGTAAGGGTAAATACATCCTGCCTGCTCAGATAGAATCGAGGGTGCTGACCCACCCCTATATTTCACAAGCCTGCATCGTAGGGGCGGGCATGCCTGCTCCACTGCTGCTCTGCACCCTTTCCGAAAAAGCCCGGGTTCAGGAAAAACCATCCGTTTTACAACACCTGCAGGATCTGCTGGATAAAGTGAATACCCAGCTGGAGCGGCACGAACAAATTGCAAGGCTGATCATCCTGCATGAGGAATGGACCGTAGAAAATGGCATTTTAACTCCTACGCTTAAAATCAAAAGAAAGGTAATAGATACACTTTTTCAGCAATACTATGCCTCCTGGTACAACCTGCAGCATCCGGTTGCCTTTACGTAAGACCCAAGTTTTTTTGTATTTTTTGGCATAAGTTTTGAACTTTAGCTTTTGGAACACAATTAATTAGAGAAAAAGGCGTTCCATATACAACTTTTGTAACAAACCGAAAAACGATGAATATTAAATTGTACAGTTTAGCCGCAATTGCATCATTTGCACTGTTTTCTTGCGTTAGTCCAAAACAACTCAGACAATCTGAAGCCAAATATGCCGAATTAAACGGGGCTTATGCAGAATTGCAGGGTAAATACAGATCGTTGCAGGACGAAATGAATAAGTCCAACAACGACAAGGACAAGCTGGCTACCCAAAAAGCCGCTCTGGAATCTCAGATAGCCGGTCTGAACAATCAGCTGGAATACCTGAAACAGAACAACAATACTGTATTGAATCAGTTAAAAGACCTCTCTGTAGTAACTGGTTCCCAGGCAGAGAGCATCAAAAAATCATTGGAAAATATTGGTGCCAAAGATCTGTATATCAAGGATCTTCAGGGATCAATTGCCCGTAAGGATTCTTTGAACATGGCACTCGTGATGAATCTGAAAGGAGCTATTGGAAATCTGGACGACAAAGACATCAATATCAAAGTAGAAAAAGGAGTCGTTTATGTAGATATTTCCGATAAGCTGTTGTTCAAAAGCGGAAGCTACGATGTGAACGAACGTGCAAAAGAAGTGCTGGGTAAAGTAGCAAAAGTGCTGAAAGCTCAACCCGATATTGAGTTCCAGGTAGAAGGTCATACAGATACTGTGCCTATCAGAGGCGGAGCGCTGTTAGACAACTGGGACCTCAGTGTTAAACGTGCTACTACTATCGTAAGATTACTGCAGGATACATACGGTCTGGATCCTAAGAGAATGACCGCTGCCGGAAGAAGTGAATACATTCCTGTAGCCGACAACGCTACTGCAGAAGGACGTGCTGCCAACCGCAGAACCAGAATTGTAATTCTGCCTCAACTGGATCAGTTTTTCAAATTACTGGAGCGTAAGCAATAATATTTTTACATAATTGCAAATAAAAAAGGCGGGGTTTCCCGCCTTTTTTATTTGCCCCATTCATAGATTCAATTTTTTTTCTCTATGTATTTGCGCTAATTTGAGGTTCATTCCGGGAGATACCTATGTACAAACTTCCCATCAAATACCTGGTAAAAATCGTTGGTGCCCTTGCCTGCATTTTAGGTTGGTTTATTTCGGCAGAAGCACAAAAAAACAACTATCCGCTGGCGCAAAATGGTGTTATCGACCTGAGGAATATTCAACTCAATGAAACCACTGTTCCCCTCAACGGTTACTGGGAAATTTATTGGAACAGGTTACTTACTCCCTCCGACTCCACAATTGTTCGCTCGGCATATACCCATTTTCCGGAGCTTTGGAACAAAACCCAAATCAATGGGAGGCAACTTCCAGCCAAGGGATACGCCACATACCGGTTAAAAGTATTGCTGAAACAGGATCCGGAACGCAGGTTGGCCATTCATTTGCCGGATACGTATTGTGCTTACAGGTTGTATGTAAACGGAGGTTTGCTGGCTGAATCAGGCAAACCGGATACCAGTAAGGAAACAACTATTCCAAAATGGTTGAATATAACAGAAGTACTGCCGGTTTCCGATACCCTGGACCTGCTCCTGCAGGTAGCCAACTTTGAGCATTTTAAAGGCGGGCCTTACAAAGAAATCTCTATCGGCGACAAAGAGGCATTATTCAATACAAGAAATGCAGAACTGGGATTTGATTTTCTGCTGACCGGTTGTTTGTTCATGGGCGGGCTTTTTTTCCTTGGATTATTTCTTTTTGGAAAACACGACAAAGTAATTTTATTTTTCTCTCTTTTCTGTATTACATACAGCTATCGGATTATTGGCGCCAAAGATTATGCGCTTCATGCTGTTTTCCCCGATTTACCTTGGTCTGTAGGTGTTCATCTGGAATACCTGACTTTGTTTACCAGTGTGATTTTTTTCTCTGTTTATTCCAAATACCTGTTCCCAAAAGAGAACAACAAATATGTTTTTTATACCGTTGTTGGCTCCGGCAGTCTCATCAGCTTAATTGTTATTCTTTTTCCACCCGTTGTATTCACCCGCCTGATTATTCCTTTTTTGCTGATGATGTTTCTTGTAATATCCCATGCCTTCTATGTATACGTAAGGGCCTTCAGGAACAAAAGACTTGGCGCCAAATATGCGCTCTGGAGTACAGGTGTTGTATTCGTGGTTTTTATTATCATCAATTTGGAATATTTCGCAGTTGTTAATCCACCCAGAATTATTCTCTTTCTTGGATACATCCTGTTTTTCTTTTTACAATCTCTGATTCTTTCGTTTCGCTTTGCATCGACCCTTCAACAGGCAAAGAAGGAGGCTGAATTAGGATTGGTAGCGAAGAACGAATTTCTGTCGACCATGTCTCACGAAATCAGAACTCCGCTCAATTCTATTTTGGGAATGACTCACCTGATGCTCCGCGACAAGCCCTCCGAAGCGCAAAAAGAACAATTGAATGTGTTGCTTTTTTCTGCCAACAACCTGCTTTCGATTGTAAATGATATTCTCGATTACAATAAAATTGAAGCGGGTAAAGTGAATTTTGAATCCATTGAGATGGACCTCGCCGCCATTGCACGAAACATCATCAGCGGACTAAAGAATACTGCCCAGGATAAAAACATTGATCTGAAGCTGCAGATTGATCCGGCACTGGACTGCAATGTTTTGGGAGATCCTACCCGAACCAGCCAGGTAATTGGCAACCTGGTACACAATGCCATTAAATTTACCCGAAGGGGTCATGTTTTACTCGAATTGACTGTAGTACATAAAACTGATTCAGTTATTACCGTACTCATCCGGATAGAGGATACCGGAATAGGCATTGCGCAGGATAAACAAAAACTCATCTTTGAACAATTCACCCAGGCAGATGCATCCACATCCCGGAATTTCGGGGGCACAGGTCTTGGGCTGGCAATTTGTAAAAAATTACTGGATTTACAGGGTTCCCGTCTCGATCTGGAAAGCGAACCCGGAAAAGGTTCCGTATTTTACTTTACCCTCAGTTTACCTGTTATTCACAAAGTGGTTGTTCCGGTTCAGCAGATGGCAGATTCGCTTCCGGCTGAAGACAGTAAGCCATTGACCGGCATGCATATACTGCTGGTGGAAGACAACGAAGTAAATATCCTTGTTGCCAAAACTTTTTTAACCAAATGGGGCGCAACCGTGGATGTGGCAGTCAATGGTCAACAGGCGGTAGATATGCTCAATACCGAAAAACACAAACTGATTTTGATGGACATGCACATGCCCGTGATGGATGGCTATGAAGCTACCCGCATCATCAGGGGCAAGGGTATTCATATACCCATCATTGCACTAACAGCCAGCCTACCCAAAGAAGTTGAGGAAAATATTCAGTATGAAGGAATGGATGATATCGTTGTTAAGCCTTTTGCTCCAAGGGAATTGTTTAAAGTGATTTTACATTACACCGGCATACACCGGTATTAGCAGCGCCAAACACCCTTATTTATACACCCACCTTGATTCTTAGCTACAAGCCCCTAACTTGCAGGCGAAAGTGAATATCAGTATGCAGGATTATTTGAAAGGATTGAATGAACCACAAAGAGAAGCAGTGACCCATATTAAAGGGCCCCTGATGATTGTGGCGGGTGCAGGTAGCGGAAAAACAAAAGTGTTAACTACCCGGATCGCCCATTTGATGGCCAATAAGGTGGATGCCTTCAATATTCTGGCGCTTACCTTTACCAACAAGGCTGCCGCCGAAATGAAGGAGCGTATTGAAAAAATACTGGGAAACTCGGAGGCGAGAAATTTATATATCGGAACATTCCACAGCGTTTTTGCAAGAATTCTGAGAGGAGAAGCGCACAGAATGGGGTATCCCGGCAACTTCACCATTTATGATACAGACGACAGCCGGTCTGTTATTAAAACCGTTGTTAACGAACTCAACCTCGACGATAAGCATTATAAGCCTAATGTAGTTGGTAGCCGGATTTCCTCTGCCAAAAATGCGCTGGTTAGTCCTGCCGAATATGCCAATGATTATTATATACAACAGGAAGATATGCGCGCCAACCGGCCCGCGATAGCTCAGATTTATGCAGCTTATGCCAACCGTTGCTTTAAGAATGGTGCTATGGATTTTGACGACCTGCTGCTGAAAATGTATGAGCTCCTGAAAAATTTTCCGGATGCCCTGCACAAGTACCAGCACAAGTTCAAGTACATCATGATCGATGAGTACCAAGATACCAATACGGTACAGTATCAGATCACAAAATTGCTGGCCGCTGCACACGAAAACATTTGTGTGGTAGGAGACGACGCACAGAGTATCTATAGTTTTCGCGGCGCCACCATCGAAAATATCCTGCAGTTTCAAAAAGATTATGAAGACGTGAAAGTGGTAAAACTGGAACAGAATTACCGAAGCAGTCAGCATATTATTCAGGTTGCCAACGAGGTCATCAAAAACAACAAGGGGCAGATTCCTAAAAACTTGTGGACCAACAATGCACCCGGTGAAAAGATTTGTCTGGTTCGTACTATGACCGATAATGAGGAGGGGAAATTTGTTGCAGAAACCATCCAGGAGCAAAAGCTGCGCAACCATTATTTTAACCGCGACTTTGCCATTTTGTACCGCACCAATGCACAAAGCCGTTCCTTCGAGGAAAACCTGCGCAGGATGGGTATCCCTTACAAAATTTACGGGGGCACCAGTTTCTACCAGCGCAAGGAGATCAAGGATTTGCTGGCTTATTTGCGAGTGGTTGTAAATGTCCGGGACGAGGAGTCGTTGAAGCGAATCATCAATTTTCCGGTAAGGGGTATTGGAAAAACCACCATGGAAAAATGCGTGATTTTTGCCAACGAACACAGTATTTCCATGTTCGAAGTAGTGAGCCGTGCCGCAGAATTTGGGTTTAAGGCCGGTACACTGGAAGCGCTTCAGAATTTTGTAACCATGATTCGCTACTTCCAAAGTATGCTGACCGATAAAAATGCATACGACGTAGCAGTACAGGTAGGTAAGCACACCAACCTGGTTAAGGAACTGTTCAACGACAAAACAACCGAAGGGCTTGCCCGTTATGAAAATATACAGGAATTACTGAACTCCATTAAAGAGTGGACCGAAAGTCCGAGCAATGAAGACGGAGAAGTAGGAGAGAAAAGCCTGGGGGCCTATCTGCAACAGATTACCCTCTTAACAGATGCAGACGACGATGAGGAAAACAGTGATGTGGTGAAACTCATGACCATACATGCTGCGAAGGGACTTGAATTTAGTTGTGTGTTTGTGGGTGGCGTGGAGGAAACGCTCTTTCCAAGCGCAATGAGCATCAACACCCGGGAAGAGCTGGAGGAAGAGCGCAGACTTTTTTATGTAGCTGTTACAAGGGCCAAACAAAGATTATGGCTCACCTATTCCAATTCACGGTATCGCTTTGGACAGCTGGTGCAGAACGAACCCAGCAGGTTTATTGAGGAAATGCCCGAGGCATACATCGATAAAAGTTTTGCAGGTGGTAATTCAAGAAACAACAACAATAATTGGGGCGGAGCTTTCGAAAGAATGCACAGGGGATTTACCCCCAAAGATGCAGCATCTGGTGCTGAAAAGAAATACGGGCCCCCACCAAGTAAGAAACCTGCCGGTAGCAAACCGGAATACCTTCCTGTGGTTCCGCCTACTCCAAAAGTTGCGGCACATATTCCTTCAGCAGATTTTGCACCCAGCGACACTTCTTCTCTGGAAGCAGGTCAACGGGTGGAACACCAGAAATTTGGATTTGGCACCGTTAGCAGCATAGAAGGATCTGCCCATAATCCGGTTGCAACCATTCTGTTTGAAAAAAACGGGGAAAAGAAAATTATGCTGAATTACGCCAAACTCAGGATAGTACAATAAACTACCTGTATTTAGCAAGCCGCACACCCTTATCTGAAGCATGGGTTGTTTTGGATACATTGGGTTTGTATAAACCCCCATTGGGTTGTGGCAACAGCAATGTACCTGGAAGGAACAGAAAACTTTCTGGAGCTTCTTCTACCTGAACAACGGTGTTGTTGTTCGGTGCGGTTGCCGAAACGCCGGTTACCGGTTCTGCCTGAGTAGAAGCCATAATGGCTTTCTCCTCATAAGGTACCGTTCCGGTTACAAATTTCTGAAGTACACTCATTTGTGGCCGGTCGTTCTGAGCCAGTGGATGAACAGAGAGAGGATGTCCGCCCCATTTTTTTCCGGAAGCCCAGTAAAAAGCCATGACCTGGTGATCACTCAGGTACTTCAGAAAGCGCTCCATTACATTCAGCCATCGGGCATCTGTATCCGGTACGGTAAATTCTCCGATCATCCCCCGTTTATTGTTTTCTTTCAGCCAGTTCACAAATGGTTCGGCTCTTTTTACACCAGTATATTCCTCCGCCTGGTTCTGGTCGTACGAATAAAGGTACTTACCGGTAAAATCGATGTCGAAAAAGCAATGTGCGTTGTAGATGATTTTATCGGAAGGGTCTTTCAGGTTTTTAAGGTGATCGCTGTACTGATGCCAGCTTTCTGCCGCAGCATAGTTTTCGCCGGCAATAATGATGGGGGTCCTGCTGTCTGCCTGACGGATCGCGTGAATGGCCTGTTGTGCGGTAGTGAACCAGTCGAATCCCTGCATTTCGTGGGGTTCGGTCATGATCTCATAACCCAACAGGTTGCTGTACCCCGAAAAGGCATTTGCCAGCCTGTTCCATACATCCGAAAAATCATTCCGGCTTACCGTAAAACTGCCAACAATATATTCAATTCCGTTTTTACGATACCGGCCGCCGTTGTGCATGCTCAGCATCACATTCATGCCTTTGTTGGAACACCAGCCAATTACTTTCTTGATTTCTCCTATTTCCTGGTAATCCAGGTCTCCTCCCGGATTTTTCTGAACTCTTTCCCAGCGAAACGGAATGGCAACCGATTTAAAGCCTTTTTGATAGAAATAATTGACTTCATCTTCCGTGGGGTATGCATAGTCCTGGTTCAGTGTTCCGGGTAAATACTGTTCTCCGAATTCACCTCCGCAGAGGTTGATTCCCAATGAGAAAGCCGTACCCTGGGCCCTGCCGGAGAGGTTAGTCAATACCAAAAGTATAAGCAGCAGATAAGTACGCATATACACATTACATTCAGAACGTATGTTATATAACGTATTTTAGTGCAGATTATTGGGTGAACTTTCGATATCCGAAAAATAACCCCTTCAAAAGGCTTCAACAGGGGATTTGAACACTCCTTGCCTTTGTTTTGTTTATTTTTGTAATTGACAGTATATAGAACTCGTATTAAAATTATTTATTATGATACAAACAGGCAATCCGGTGATCAGCATTTACACTGAAATGACCCCCAATCCAGAAACCATGAAGTTTGTGGCCAATAAGCTGTTGTATCCAGGCAAAAGCATCGATTTTGCCGATGAATCTTATGCCGGACCTTCTCCTTTAGCAAAAGAAATATTCAGTTTCCCTTTCATAAAGAGCGTCTTTATTGCCAGTAATTTCATTACGCTGACCAAAACAAGTGATACCGAAGACTGGCAGGATGTAATCCCAACCATTAAAGAATTCCTGAAACAATACCTGGAAAATGGTAGTGTAGTAGTGAACGACGAAGAGGTGGCCAAGGTAAAACAGGAAGCCAGCAATACGGTTAGCGCAGACGACGACGACATCGTAAAAAGAGTAAAGGAACTACTGGAAAACTATGTAAAACCTGCTGTGGAAATGGATGGTGGCGCCATTCAGTTCAAGAGTTACAATGATGGCGTTGTAAATCTGATGCTTCAGGGTAGCTGTAGTGGATGTCCTTCTTCCATGATCACGCTTAAAGCCGGCATTGAAGGCATGATGAAGCGCATGATTCCCGAAGTAAAAGAGGTAGTTGCCGAGGCGGAATAAGCACGAAATGCTTAATTTTCAGCCTCTGTAACGGCATGAAACCATTCAATCATTTTATTTACCGGTATTGGGATGCCCTTTTGGCTGCATCTGTGGTATTTATCTGGATACTGCTCTATGCCCGCCACGGAGGCATTGGTATTTCTCCGGACTCGGTAGCTTATCTGAGCACCGCGGATAATATTGTTCATCGGTTTTCTTTTACGGATTACAATGAACTTCCCTTTATACAGTTTCCGCTGGGATACCCCATATTTCTGGCCCTGGTACAACTGATCAGTCCCAACAACCTGATTCAAACAGCACCTGTTCTGAATGGTCTGCTCTATGCCGGTCTGCTCTTTATGAGTAGTTATATATTCCGGCAAATGCGGTCGTATCATCCTGCAGCAAAACTACTGCTGCTATTTTTTCTTGCAACCAGTTCTGCGCTGCTCGAAGTGTATTCCATGCTTTGGTCCGAAACCCTGTTCCTGTTTCTGGTATTGCTTTTTTTTATTGTATTCCTCAGATACTTATGCACCCTGCAGTACCGCGATCTGTTCATAGCTGCAATCATAGCCGCCATGGTCTTTGTTGTTCGCTATGCCGGTATTACCACGATCATAACCGGGTCGTTGTTGATTCTATTCAACGCACAACTCCACGGTAAAAAGAAACTGCAACACCTGCTGGTATTTGGGATACCGGGTATTTCGCTGGCCAGCTGGAACCTGATTCGCAATCATTGGGTATCCGGCACATTTACCGGTGTTCGCCAGAAGGCTACCAGAACATTAACAGAAAACCTGGACCGTGTTGGAGAAGTTTTGCGGTATTGGTTCCCTTTGCCGGAATCCGTTCCGGTATGGACACTTGTAGCCGGGGCACTGATATTATTGATTGCCCTGTCATATGTACTGTATACTTTGCTGCAACAACAATATTTTACCGGAACAGAGCATATCGTTGCGCTCTTTGTACTGATCTATGCAGCTTTCATGCTGACCATATCTTCGGTATCCAGATTCGAAAGCCTCAGCAGCAGGTTGCTTGCTCCTGCATATATTCCAATCCTGCTGCTGCTGGCCACCGGATCGGTTTACCTGATTCAACGGAAACACCTGCTGGTTAAAACCATGGCGCTGATCCTGGTATTGGGAACATACGGATATGCACAACAACATCATTATGCCAACAACAGCTATACCTGGGAGGGTGTATCCTATGCAGGAATCCCCGGTTACACCGAAGACCAGTGGAAAAAATCAGCTCTGATTGCCTATATGAAAAACAAGGAGGGGGAATTCACCGGAACAACTATTTTCTCCAATTCCAATGATGCACTGTTTTTTTTATCCGGCATCAGGGCATTTCCTTTACCGCATAAAGACCTGCCCGAAGAGATCCGTGGTTTCCGGCAAACCAAGTCTTTTTACCTGATCTGGTTTTTTTATGGGGAGAATCCCGACCTGATCGGACTCGAATACATTCAACAACATTATCCAATAAAGGCCTCCTGGCAATTTAAAGATGGAATTATCTTCAGTTTTTGATCAGTTCATGCTTGGGTTGCTGCAAACAGGGTGGCTGGAGTTTATAGCGGTACTGTCTGGTATTGCCAGTGTATGGTTCAGCAGAAAAGAAAATATTCTGGTATACCCCGTTGGTCTGATCAATACAATTATCTATATCTACCTGAGCATAAAGGGTCACCTGTACGGTGAAGCCAGTGTGAACATTTATTATACCATAGTAAGCATTTATGGCTGGGTGCTTTGGTCTAAAAAAGATCAGGAAAAACACCAGGCAGTATTGCAGATTACCCAAAGCAATGCAAAGGATTGGTTACAGCAACTTTTGTTTTTTGTTGTTTGCTACCTGGGGATATTTGCTGCACTTATCTGGCTCAAACAGTCTTTTGCACCGGAAGCCATTCCCTGGGCAGATGCATTAGCCAGTGCAACCGCTTACACGGGCATGTGGCTCATGGCCAGAAAAAAAGTGGAGAGCTGGATTTGGTGGATAGCAACAAATATTACATCAATACCGTTATACTTCATTAAGGGTTATGTATTTACCAGTGTACAATTCATGGTACTCTTACTCCTTGCTATAGCCGGTTGGATCAGCTGGCACAAAAAAGCCAAACATGCGTCCAATTAAAAAGATTGTTGTTATAGGCCCGGAGTCTACCGGAAAAAGTACTTTATGTGAATTGCTGGCACAGCATTATCAAACGGAATGGTGCAGTGAGTTTGCCCGTGAATATCTCCTGACAAACGGAACAGATTACAACGCAAGCGATTTACTGGCAATTGCCAAAGGCCAACTGGCCCTGGAAGAGGAGATCAGCCATAAAATACAATCTGATATAGCTGCCACACCCCTGCTTTTTATAGACACTGATATGTATGTAATGAAAGTATGGAGTGAATATGTTTTCGGAGAATGTGATTTCTTTATTCTGGATGCTATTGCGGAAAGAAAATACGATCTCTATCTACTTTGTAATGTTGATCTCCCCTGGGTAAAGGACGAGCTGAGAGAATATCCCGATGAAAAACCAAGACAGGAACTGTTCCGGATCTATAAAGATTTACTGATTAACCAGAATACCCCGTGGGTATTGATCAGTGGCAATTATGAAGAGCGGCTGGCATTAGCCATTAAAGCAGTGGATCAGTTGGGTTGATTACCCGTATTATTGCTTTAACAAAGCCCTAATGTCTTCATCGTCTTCTATGTTGCGCATCTGCTGCAGAATTTGCGGATAACGCCAGGAAACCCTTCTACTCATGGGTTTTACAGAAAATTTCTTGGGGTTCGGTAAACAGGAAATGATCATGGCAGCTTCGGCCCTGGTCAATTGTTTGGATGGTTTTTTAAAATAATGCTGTGCGGCTGCCTCAATACCAAAAATGCCCGGACCCATTTCAATTACATTCAGGTAAACCTCCAGTATTCTTTGCTTTCCCCAAATCCATTCGATCATTTTGGTAAAATACAGCTCCGGAACCTTCCGGATGAATTTGGTGATGCTGCCACCCTGCCAGAGGAAAACATTTTTAGCCGTTTGCTGGGTAATGGTACTGGCACCGCCGCCCAATGGTATCCTGGTTTTCTTCCCCTTCTTTTTAGGCTTCAGGCTCTTCTCAATTGCATCCCAGTCGAATCCACCGTGATCGGTAAACGCCTGGTCTTCACTCGCAATGGCAGCCAGTTTTGCAGCATAACCAATTTCATTCCAACGAACATAATCCCGCTTCAGTCCATATCCGAAAGTGTTGGCCAGCTGGGTTACCGTAACCGGGGGCATAACCCACCTGGTTACTGTGATATACAACAGGGAAGAACAAAATAAAATCAGGGCCACTCGCTTGGTCCACCACCAGATCCTGCCGAAAAAGCCTGTCGGTTTTTTTTTCATAAAAAGATCAGGCTGGTTTTTGATTGATGACATGACCAAAATTCAGCACACCCCAGCAAAGGGCAACGCCAAAACCAATGAGTATGATTCCTGAAACAATATTAATATAATGGAGGTTTTTAGGCGTCAGCTTGGTCCGAAGTTTTCCGGCAAGCGCCACTTTCAAGATATCGCTCAATAATACAAAAACAAGGCAGATGGCAAACACAATGAACTTATACTGAGCCGGATTGGGTGTAGTAGCTGCGTCGCCCATAATGGCAGCAGTCCAGGCAAACCAAAACAGAAAAACACCTGGGTTCAGGGTGTTCATCAGGTATCCTGCCATAAAAATACCGGCCAGGTCTCTTTTCCTGAATTTTTTTTGCACCAGCTTATTCTCTTCATTCGTAACTACCTTCTTGAAGAATAAAGTGTATACACCAACCGCTACCAGAAAAATACTGCCGGTGACGGCAATCGCTGTGGTATGGTTGAGTGCGGCAGTAAAAAGGGAAGTAAAAAAATTACAGAACAGCACCAGAGATATATCACTGGCAGATACACCGGCAACAAAAACATACCCGGCTTTATGGCCGTTGTTTACACTTTGCTTTATGATTGCAAAGATCACCGGCCCTACAGAAATACTCAGTAGCACTCCTAAAACCAACCCTTTTAAAATAGGTGCAAGCATAGGTGCAATAATCGGTTAATGAGAGGATTTTTCAAATTGCTTTTTGTTGGCCGGCACCGTATTTAAAAACTGCTGCCAATCTTCCAGGATTTTTCCTTTCAGTACCCTGGGGAATTTATGCTGACCTCCGATCTTACCCTTCATTTTCATAAAATCCATAAAATGCTGTTCGCTGAGCACTTGCAGCTTCACTTCCCGGAGGGCGCTTTTTCTTTCAACAGCATAGTCGTCGTTCAGCTCTTTCAGCAATTCATCAATGCTTTGAGCCAGTTGATCCGGATCAACCGCATCATTACAGGCTACATACCACTGGTGCGCAAAGAAGTTTCCGGAAGGAACCCCTGCAACAGTAAATTCAGGAATACAGATATTGAATTTTTCTCCTGCCATTTGGATAGCCCTGTTCATATTGTCTACACTCAGGTGCTCACCCACCAGGCTCAGAAAATGTTTGGTTCTGCCGGTGATGATGATTTCCGACCTTTCTTTGTCAATGAAACGAATGGTGTCGCCAATAAGGTACCGCCAGGTACCTGCAGTTGTACTGATCAGGAGCGCATAATCTTTTCCTTCCTCCACTTCGTGGAGCATCAGTGCCTGTGGTTTTTCTACCATGTCTCCATCGGGTGTGAAATTCACATCATCGAAGGGCACAAACTCCATGAAAATATGTTCATTGGTCACCAGGCGCATACCGGGTGAATTTTGCCGGTCCTGGTAAGCAATAAAACCTTCACTGGCCAGATAGGTTTCTATATAAGTGATGGGCTTGCCCAACATTTTTTCAAACCCCTTTTTGTACGGCTCAAAACTAACACCGCCATGAACAAAGAAGGCCAGGTTCGGCCACAGCTCATGGATATTATTCAGTTTATAACGCTCCACAATGCGTTCAACACACATCTGAATCCAGGCAGGTACACCTACCAGAAAACCGATATCCCATTCAGGCGCCTTTTCTACGATTTCATCAATTTTTTTGTTCCAGTCCTTTTGCTTGGCAATTTTCTTGCCGGGCTTATAAAAAGGTTGAAACCAGAACGGTGCTTTTTTAACTGTAATACCACTCAGATCTCCTGCATAGTAACCCGCTCCTTTTTGCAATTCGGTACTTCCGCCCAAAGTAAGCCAGCCCTTGCTAAGAGAGGCATAGGGAATATTTTCATAAGAACGCAGACTCAGCAGCTGTTTGATCATCACAATCTTATTGCCTTTAAGTATGTCGTTGGTGATCGGAATATATTTACTGGCAGCTTCGCTGGTGCCACTGCTCAGGGCATAATACTTGATTTTACCAGGCCAGCAGATATCAGACTGCCCTTCGAGTGTTTTATGCCACCACTCACTGTAAATTTTATTGTAATTAAAGGTTGGAACAATTTCCTGAAATTTCTTACCCGGGTGCTTGCTGACCAGGATCTCATCAAAGCGGTATTGCTGACCAAAAGCCGTAAACCTTGCTTTTTTCAGCAGCTTCTTTAATACCCGGAGCTGGTCTCGCCTCAGGTTATTCTGGGGCAAACGGAGTGCTTTGAGGATTGAATTGGGAAGTTTCAGATCAATAATGGGCATCGTTAGCTGAGCGAGTTTAGAACAAGCGAAGCTAAAACAAATGCCCAATATTTGGTTCAACTATCGGAAATACCCTTCAAGGTTACCATCTTCTGTACCTGGAACCACCACCCAGGCCAAGATTGTAAGTTACCCTCAACTGAACAGAATAATAGCTGTCTTTGATATCCGGGTTTCCTCTTGGCTGTAATCCGGGTTTTGCATTGGGGTTCAATTCATCTCCCCTGAATGCCAGCTGGTATGCATACTCGTTGATGCTGTTTTTATCGGGATACTGACGGGCACTCACGTCGTCGAGGTTGTCGGTATTGGTAAACCGGTAGGCCACTTCTGCGCCAACAGAAATCAGGTCGTTCACCTGAACCCTGAAACCAAGGCCGGAAACCAGGCAAACTTCGCTGGTACTATAGGCTTTTCCGAGTTTGGCACTGGCGCCTTTTCCTTCCATCAGCAGGGCAAAAGTACCCTCCTGGCCTTGAGTTCCGATTTGTTTCAGTTGAACTTTATTGCCAAATCTGTCTACAGTAGTAGGGTTGAAGAAAAACATACCGGGACCTCCAAAAAGGTAAGGAGTAACCATTACGTTTTCGGCATTGAAGAGGTCGAATTCTGCGAGGGTACTTACTTCCCAAACATCAGATTTGAAATTCAGGTTCCGGTTTCTGGTAGGCCAATAAACAGACTTTTTATCATCCCCCTGAACCGGAACATAGGCCACATTCAGTCTGGCCCTGAACCGGGAACTGAGATCCACACTCAAATCGGCACTCATAGAAGGGGATACCTGCTGAAAAAACGCCTGAGTATATATTAAATCGCCAAAATAAGCGCTGACACCTGTGCCAACGCCCAGTTTTACAGATTGCGCCATTCCCATGCTGAAAATATGCAGCGCAATGATGGAGGCAAGAACGGGTTTAAGCAAAGTGGTTTTCATGACCCTGATTTTTATACCACAAAGCTCCTGCGAATAAATCCGGGGAGGTTTCTGCCAGTCCGCAGAGTATATCAATTATTAATCATTGGGATTTTTTATAATAAATCGCTGGTTTCCCCAGAGGGTGTTTCGGTTGAAAGGCCCTGTTTACCGCATTTCTAGTATGCAGGATGCATTTTAATCACTACATTTAGGGGGTCATGAACGGTGCTGTGGTGGCAAATAATCGGCCTGTTTTTGTCAATTATTCGTTACAAGAGAATCAAATGATGAATATTTTATAAAATGGATGCTTTTAAAAAAATCTTGGAAGAGCAGAAAGATTATTATGAAAGTCTCCTGAACAATGTACCTGCCGATTTTGCCATATTCAACACAGAGCACCGGTACGAATTTGTAAATACGAGGGCCTTTCCGGGGCAGTACATCAGAGAATGGGTCATTGGAAAAACCGATTATGAGTACCTGGAACTCAATGATTACCCTAAAGATATTGCTGAACAAAGGAGAAAACATTTTACTACCGCACTGAAAGAGCGGAAAATGGTAGAATTTGAAGAAGTAACAGAGGCGCCGGACGGAAACAACATATATTATTTAAGAAGATATTTCCCTGTTTTAAACGGAAGCCAGGATGTAGATAAAATCATCAGCTATGGCATAGATATAACCAATCTCCGGCACAGGGAACTGGAGATGCAGAAAAGAGCCGGTGTATTCCGCCGCCTGGTCAACAGCATGAACCAGTTGGTGGTGATTGTTCAAAGAGACCTGACCATTTCTTTTGCCAACAAAAAATGGCTGGACGAAATTGGCGTCAAAACCTATCAGCTTACCCAGTATTTCCAGGAAGGGGAAAAGGGTTTTCTGGAGGCTTTTACCGCGGCCATCAACGATCAGGAGCCGGATCCGCCAAAAGAACTGAAGGTAATCATGCAATCCCATACCGGACACCGCCTGATTATGGCATTCAGTATTGTGCCGTTTTTTTATACCAGTAACGAAGACAAAAGCTGGGCGGTATTTTTTACAGATATCACCGAACATATCCGGATAGAAGAAGAGTTGAAAAAGATCCTTGAAAAAGAGCACAAGCTGAATCAGCTGAAAAGTAGTTTTGTAAGCCTTGTATCACACGAATTAAGAACGCCGCTGGCAGTAATTCAATCCAATAACGACCTGATTAACCAGTCTGCGGAAGCGTATGGTTTGGGACCAAATGCTTTCACAAAAAAATATACCCGGAGAATTGCCGATCAGATAGACAACATGACCAAGATGCTGAACGACTTTTTGGTGGTCGGCAAAATTGAATCAAAAAGCATCCGGTCAATGCCAGAACAAACTGAGGTACGTGAAATGCTGGAGCTGCTGTTCAAAGAATATTATTGTCCGTGGAAAGACGGCCGCAACCTGGTATACAGTTTTAGCGGAAACAACGATCCGGTGTGGATAGACCCCATTCAGCTGAAACATATCCTGACCAACCTGATCGATAATGCATTCAAGTATTCTGAGGGAACACCGGCGCCGAAGGTAAAGGTGACGCTAAGAAAGGGGACCTGGAGTATCCTGATTGCAGACCAGGGAATTGGTATACCGCCCGAAGACCGTGATAAAATGTTCAATGCATTTATCAGGGGGTCCAACGTGGGAGATATTGTAGGAACAGGAGTAGGGCTGATGATTGTAAAATATTTTATCGGTCTCAACAACGGTATTGTTCAATTGAGAAGCACACATGGAAAAGGGACCATATTTTATCTGAATTTTAATAACACAATTGATTCACCGGTTGACTAAATTTTGTATGATGAAGGAAACCACCATTTTGTTGGTCGAAGACCACAAGGAACTGCGCGAATCGCTGGAAGAGAGCCTCTCTTTTACAACAAACGTGATTGCAGTTTCCAATGGAATAGACTGTCTGGAAACCCTTAAAAAGCAAATTCCGGACCTGATACTACTGGATATCATGCTGCCGTTTCCACTGGATGGCTTTTCCATTCTCCGTATTCTGAAAAATGATCCGAAACTTTCGGCCATACCTGTAATCCTGATGTCGGCATTGAACAGCGACGATAAAATCAGCATGGGACTGGAACTGGGCGCCAACGACTATCTGGTGAAACCACTAAAGATCAATGAATTGCTGTTGAAGGTGAAAAATCTTGTGGGCATCAAAAAGGAGATCATCAATCAGATGGAAAAGAAAACCGTTTTGAAAGATGAAGACAACGACCTGTCGAGCTTCGAAATGACTTTTAAAAAGAATTTCAGTTCTGCAGTGGATGAATTGTTCGATAACAATACCCTCACCGTACAGGATCTGGCCGAAAAACTGTCGATGAGCATTTCTACCCTGGAAAGGTGGGTCATCCGGTTTTATAATGTAACACCACAGAAATTCATTATCCGGTCGCGCTTAATGAAGGCAGAAATGATGCTCAGGC
This sequence comes from Sediminibacterium sp., assembly GCA_028687975.1. Taxonomy (GTDB): domain Bacteria; phylum Bacteroidota; class Bacteroidia; order Chitinophagales; family Chitinophagaceae; genus Sediminibacterium. The sequence continues at coordinate 15,553 of JAQTZD010000018.1, read as the reverse complement.
AAAACCTTGGGTCTATTAAAGATATTGCCTATACCACCGGATTTAATTCGGAGCCCTATTTCTGCGCCTGCTTCAAGAAAGAATACGGCAAATCTCCACTGGCATTTAAGAAAGATGTAGGTGGAAACACACAGAGGTGACGAATTTCTTACAACAAACAACGAATTATCGTCATGTTCCCGGTTGGCTGAGTTCTAATTTTGATAAAAATTCAGCACCATGGAGGTCCTCAACAGCCACGAACGCCAGGGAAAGACCGTTGGAGAAATAGAAGGTTCCTATAAAATGATGGGACTGTCTATTCTTTTTGTACTGGTGATGATGGTTTATTCCAGCCTTACCCGGTCCTCCGATAAACTGGAGAGCCAGACCGCCCAAAAAGCGAATGTTGAACTGGTTCAAAACCACTAGTTTCTTAAAATAGCCTGTTTTTAATCCTTGCCCCTTGTTGAAACAGGTAAATTCCACTGTTCAGCAACTGTCTGATGGCCCACCCACGGGTTCCCCGGTAGTATTTTTCTACAAACAATTTCATGGAGTTGTAAAAGTACTGGTTGTAGTGTCTGCTGTGCCGGTCTGTGCTGGCACCTTTGTAGTGTAATATTGTAACGCTGCCCAGGTAGTGATTTTCATAATTCAGGTCGAGAATCCTTCTGCTGAGGTCCACATCTTCCCCATACATAAAGAACCGCTCATCGAAACCCTTCAGTTGATCCAGAATGGATTTACGGGTCATCAGGAACGCACCGGCTAGAACCTCTACCCGATGGTTGGCACTTTCGTTCAGATTTCCCAGGGCATACCGATTGAATACTGCAGAGCGGGGAAATAAGGCAGCCAGGCCGCTTAACTTAAAAAAGGCAGTCAGCGGCGTTGGAAAAGCTCTTTTACTTTCCGGTAAAAAAACGCCCGCCTCGTTCACCATCCTAACCCCCAATCCCCCCACACCCGGATTTTGCTGAATGTAGTCTACACATTGCCGAAGGGCATTTTCGAGCACAAGGGTGTCCGGGTTCAGGAACAATACATATTCACCCCGGCTGATTGCAAAACCCTGGTTATTGGCCCTGGAATAGCCATTATTTACATTATTGACGATAACTTCTATGTCCGGAAACTTATGTTGAACCGCCCGGATCTCTTCGGGTACCGCCTCATTGTCTACCACAATAATCTCCGATTCAATTCCGGAAAGCGCCTGCTGAACGGATTGAATACAATCCGCCAGATAAGGGTAAACCCGGTAATTCACAATGATGACCGATAACAGCAATGAGATGAATTATACCGTCAAAGATGCCGAATCTGTACCAAAAATTACCAAATCAAATGAATCGTGGTTACTTTTGCAGCATGCTGAAACATACATTATTAAAAGCCGCCGAAGCCGGAGCTGCGGAATTGCAGCGTTTTTTTAACGGAAGCTTTTCCATAAGCAACAAAGAGGGAATCAACAACCTCGTAACAGAAGCCGATCATGCTGCTGAAAAAGCCATCATGGGCGTGATTCAGGCAGATTATCCCGACCATTATATTCTGAGTGAAGAATCCGGAGAGCATATTCAGGATTCCTCTTATAAATGGATCATCGATCCCATCGACGGAACAGTGAATTTCGCCAACGGCATACCGATTTGCTGCGTGAGTATTGGCGTGGAGCGTGCGGGAAAAATGTTGATGGGTGCCGTATATAACCCCATTATGAACGAGCTTTTCTTTGCCCAAAAGGGGTTTGGGGCCACGTTAAACAACAAGCGCATCCACGTTAGTGATAAAACAGAAGTGATCAAAAGTTGTCTGGTAACGGGCTTCCCATATACCTATCTCGATGAACCCAACGGTCCTATTCAGGTATTTGAAAAGTTGATCCGCAAGGGAGTTCCTGTAAGAAGACTGGGCAGCGCTGCCATTGATTTATGCTGGGTAGCTGCGGGAAGATTCGATGGATTTTATGAACATAAATTACAGGCATGGGACAGTGCTGCAGGATTCCTGATGGTGGAAGAAGCCGGAGGAAAGGTAACCGACTTCAACGGAGACTATTATTCTCCTTACCAACCTCACCTGCTGGCCACCAATGGAAAAATACACGATGAGTTGCTCCGGATCATCAATGGAGGACTGTTTTAAAACAACTGAAAATGGAAGAAAGAACAGAGATTGCCAGTTTAGGTGAGTTCGGATTAATCGATCATCTTACAAAAAATATAGAACTGCAGCATGCCTCCACCATTCTGGGTGTGGGGGATGATGCCGCCGTGATTGATCATTTTGGTAAACAAACCGTGATCACCACCGACCTTTTACTGGAAGGCGTACATTTTGATCTGATGTATACACCCCTGAAACACCTCGGGTACAAAGCCGTAGCAGTGAACCTCAGCGATGTATATGCCATGAATGCAACACCTACGCATATTACCATGAGCATCGGCATCAGTAACCGATTCAGTGTGGAGGCATTGAACGAGTTTTATGAAGGAGTTTACTTTGCCTGTGAAAAATACGGGGTAGACCTGGTAGGCGGAGACACCACCAGTTCCGCAAAAGGATTTGTTATTTCCGTTACTGCCATAGGAGAAGTGGCCCCCAATAAATTTGTTAAGAGAAGCACTGCACAAAAAGGAGACCTGATTTGCGTAAGCGGTGATCTGGGTGGTGCTTATCTGGGATTGACCCTGATGGAAAGAGAAAAAAGAATCTTTCAGGAAAATCCGCAGATACAACCGGACCTGGAAAATGAAAGCTATATCGTTGGGCGGTTGCTGAAACCAGAACCAAGAAAAGACATCATTGCTTTTTTTGAAGAAAAAGAAATCGTACCCACTGCCATGATGGATGTAAGTGATGGTATCAGCAGCGAGGTGCTGCATATTTGCAAACAGTCTAATCTGGGTGCAGTTATCCATGAAGAAAAACTGCCCATCTCCGATGAGAGCAGACGGGCAGCCTACAAGTTCGGGTTGGATCCAACTGTTTGTGCGTTAAACGGAGGAGAAGATTATGAACTGATCTTTACCCTGAAGCAGGAAGACTACGACAAGATTGTACTCAACGAAGAGATCAGTGTAATCGGTTACACCACAGATCCGGAAGAAGGCATTAAACTCTACACCAAAGGAGGGAACCGTTTCAATATTACTGCGCAGGGCTGGAATGCATTTCAGCAATCATAATACCCTAAGCCCCGCTGCATGAGAATCATACTGCTGATTATTTTAGGATGCTTCGGCAACGGAATGCTGGCAAAGGGGCAGGAGTCTTCTGTGGTGATGCAGCGGCTTGCGCCGGAGGCAATGCGTTCGGACCTGGTGCTGCTGAAAAAAATTCTGGAAGCCAACCATCCCAGTCTTTACTGGTACACCGGCAAGGCATCAATAGACAGCGCTTTCGAAACACTGGAAAAGGGTTTAACCGATTCACTCACCACTATTGAATTCAGAAACCGAGTAGCTGGTTGGATCAGCCTGATCAAGTGCGGACATACCGTGGTACGGCTTCCCAGAAAAATCTCCCGTGCATTTCAACAGCATAAAGTAGCGATGTTTCCCTTGCAGGTAAAAGTATGGGAAGACAGTATGGTCGTACTCAGTAATCCACGTAAAGGAGATACCGTATTAACAAGAGGAACCATTCTGCTGTCTGTTAATGGTTACCCTACCAAGGCCATAACGGATCGTATATTCAGCGGTATTTCAACAGATGGAGATGCCTTTAATCACCGGAATCAGGTAGTGAGCAACTCGTTTCCCTTCTGGCATGCCCTGCATTTTGGAACAGATTCCGTTTACAGGGTTCAGTATATAAATCCGGCCGGTAAAACTGAAAGCACCACCATCCGGCCGTTTTCGCCGGCAGAAAGGATTGCACAACAAAAACAAAACGACAGTCTTGCAACAGTAAAGGTCCCGGAGATCAGCAAAAGGCAACTGCGACAGTTATCGCGCAGGTCACTGATCATCGATACATTACAACGTAGCGCATTCATGCGGGTAAATACGTTCAGCAGAGGCGCATTAAAATCCTTCTTCAGAAAGAGTTTCCGAAAGATGAACGCCTTGCAGATAGAACACCTCGTAATAGATTTAAGAAACAACAGCGGGGGAAGGGTAAGCAATAGTACTGCCTTAACAAAATACCTCAGCAAACATCCTTTTAAAATTGGAGATACGGTGGCGGCCATCAGCAGAAAGTTTCGATATAGCCGATATATACAACCCGTTGTACCTTTCTGGCTTGCTATGAATTTGGGAGCAGTAAAAGCAGCGGACGGAACCATCCATTATCGCAGGTACGAGCAACACTATTTTTCGCCCAAGGCCCAACACCATTTTGATGGAAATATTTACCTGTTACAGGGTGGTTATACCTTTTCCGCAGCAACCATGTTTATTGCTGCATTGAAAAATCAGGAGAATGTTACCATCATCGGTGAAGAAAGCGGTGGTGGATACTATGGAAATTCTGCCATGCATATACCCAATATTACCCTGCCCGAAAGCCGGTTGGGCGTAAGTCTCCCGCTCTACAAACTGGTTATGGATAAGAACAGGGCCAAAGGAAGGGGCATCCTGCCCGATATTCCGTTGCCTCCTTCTTCAGCAGCTATCCGGGCAGGTGTTGATTTAAAAACAGACACAGTTCTTTCGCTCATCAAAACAAAAAAGCCCTCCCGTTGAATCGGGAAGGCTTCCTGAAAAAAGTTGCCATTAATGCTTTTCTGCACCGGGCTTGCATTTCTCGGTCAGTTCGTGAAACACTTCGTGGGCTGCGGTGATTAAAGTAGTTAATTCTTTGTCGGATTTCTTAGCTTTTACGCCAGCCTCCAGATCGGTGCAAACTGTAACCAGTTTCTTTAAAATAGGCTGAGCAACTTTGGCATCATATCCAGCAGGAGCAGTAGAAGCCTGCCATGCTTTTGCTTTTGCCACCAATTCAGCAGCATTTTCGCGGGCTGGTTTCAGGTTGCCCTCTTCAGCAGGGTGGAATGTTTTGCTCATTACAGCATGGAAATCGTGCATTTGTTTCCAATCGGCTTGCTGGGCTGTTGCGGCAAAGGAAAAAATTGCAGCAATGGCCAGTACAAAAATTTTTTTCATGTGCGTCTTGTTTAATTTTTACAAAGGTAGGGTTATTCCAAATCGTTCATCCGTTGCTATTATATCAGCGGCATGCCCGGGTTCCAGTAATCCGGTAATACCAGGTTGCTGTATCAGCTGAGCGGGGTACAGACTGCACATACGCAGGGCTTCAGCGGGTTCAACACCAACCTGCAGTACAAAATTCTGAACACATTTCAGCATGGTGAGGGCAGAGCCGCTCAACACACCATTTGCCTCATACCGATCACCGTTTAACCGGTGCTGATAGGGACCTTCTGTCGCCTCGGTAACAGCATCTGTGATGGCAAACAGCCTTTCACCCAATTGCTTTTGGGCAATTTTGATGGCAGCAAAATCAACATGATATCCATCGGGTACAATGCTGCTGCGTACCGTTGAATGATTAAATACTGCTCCTACCACTCCCGGGGCCCTGTGCTGCAAAGGACTCATTGCATTGTACAAATGCGTGGCAGCAGGTATACCTTCATCAAAGGCTTGCATGGCTTCTTCGTAAGTGGCATTGGTATGTCCGGCAGACAACACCACACCGTAAAACCGGATCTGCTCAATCACTTCCCTGCTGCATACTTCTGGCGCAACGGTAATCATGGTGATTACCCCCTTGCCATATTCCAGTACGTCCTTTGCCTCTTCCAAAGAGGGTGAATGGATGAATGCGTCCAGGTGAGCCCCCTTTTTAGCTTCGTTGATCCAGGGGCCTTCAATATGCAATCCGATACAACCCAAACCACCCTGCTCCCGGTAACTGTGCACAGCATCGATGCAGGCAAAAATCACTTCCCTGCTGTTGGTGGCCACCGTTGGCTGAAACCAGTGAGCACCTCCGGATTTGCAATACTGATAAAGCAATTCCAGCGACTTTGCGTTCGGGTGCATGCTCAATAATTTTCCACCTGCTCCATAAATCTGGAGATCAATCAGGGCAGGAGCAATCACCGGATAAACCTGTTCCGGGGCATTACCAAGCGCAACGGTTGGAATAATTTCTTTTACAAAACCAGCTTCAACAACCAATGTGGCATTTTCGTGCCACCGGTTTCCGGTAAATAATTTTTGTGCAGAATAATAGTGCAGTTCCTTCATTCAGTTGGTTACTAGTGTTCAATATTAAAATGATCCGCGTCTTTCCAGAAAGGAAAACGTCTGCGGACTTCGGTCAGTTTGGATTTATCCAGTAAGTGGGTGATGATGACCTCACTGCCGGCCTCTGTGAAGAGAACCTCACCCAGCGGATCAACCAGCATACTGTCGCCGCTGTGTTCAATATCATTGCCATCCTTACCTACCCTGTTCACGCCAATCACATAACACTGATTTTCGATGGCTCTTGCAATCAGCAAAGATTTCCATGCATGACTTCTGCGTTCGGGCCAGTTGGCTACATATAAGAGCACATCATATTCGGGAGCATCTTCCGTTTGTTGCCTTGCCCATACTGGAAACCGCAGGTCATAGCAGATTTGTAGATTGAATTTCCATCCGTTTACACTGGTGATCAGCCTTTTATTACCTGCAGTATAAAAGCGGTCTTCTCCCGCAAAAGCAAAACGATGACGCTTGTCGTAAGTACCCACTGTACCGTTGGGTAACACCCAAAGCAGGCGATTGTAATATTGCTGATCCGCTTCAATGATCAGCGATCCGGTTAAGATGATTTTATGCTGCGCCGCTATTCGCTTCATCCATTGCACAGTGGGACCATCCATGGTTTCGGCCAGTTCGGCCGGTTTCATACTGAATCCTGTAGAAAACATTTCCGGGAGCACTACCACCTGGGACGGTTGCTGAATGGAAGCAATTTTTTCTTCGAACTGCTGCAGGTTGGCTGCTTTATTTTCCCAGTGCAGGTTCGACTGGATCATTGTTACAGAAAGTGTATTCATAGCGTCTCGTTCAAATTAATGTATGCGGTAGGCCAGCTGTAATCCGGCATACCGCTGGGCCCTGGTTTGTGACGGGGTTTCCTTAGACTGGTACACCCATTCCAGTTTGCCGGTCCAGCGACCCTCGGCGTAACAAACACCAATGGTTTGCTGAAATACAAAGCTTGCCGGCTCTCTGGTTACTGCCGTGGTAGATTTATTCAACAAACCACCCTGCAGGGTGCCATTGTATCCCTGAAACACCCCCTGTGGGTACCAGTACACAAAAAATTCATGGTTTCTTTTTTTGGTTCCCGCTTTTTCGGACAAACGGGCATTCCATAAAGCACTTTCACTGTTCTGCTCAAAAGCGCCCAATACCAGTACGCTCCCCAGCCGGGCCTGGGTAAATGTAGTACCCAGACCAACCTGTGCCACAGGTACTATTTTAAAGGCATCGGAACCAACAAGGGTTTTGGCAAAACCGGCCCCCAGGTCGATCCCCAGTGCGTTCCCGATCTGGTATTGCCATCCGGTAAACTGCGCATAGTTCAGCCAGCGGTGATAGGTATTTTGCATGCCCTCACCCCCCGAAGCAGGACCCAACAGGCTCAGCGATCCATTCCATTGAAAAAGGGCATCGTTCTTTAAAAAAACGGTTTGTGCATAATTGAGGTAAGTATAACCACTATAAGGCCGGTCAATATCGGCCGGGGTTACTGTTTTCCGGATCAGTGGGGTAAAGATTTTCTGACCCAGTTCCAGCGAGTGGATTTTTTTTGGACCCTTTTTGTTGGTTACGAACCCATAATTCAGCATGAGGCCATTGGTATAATAGGCATCATTAAACTTAAACAGGTAGGCGTCGTTTTCTGTTTTGAAAGAAAATTCCCGGGTAAACGCTTGTCCGGACTGCGTTTGGGAACTGGCGAGGAGGCCCAGGCCACAAGAAATCAACAGAAGCACACAGGGAAGGAGGATGTTTTTATGCTGCATATTATTCATTGGATGCTGATCTGATTTTTTTAAGGATGGATTGAACCAATCCGGGTTCATATCCTTTTTGCATCAGGTAGGATCTCGTTTTAACCTCCCGATTGATGTATTGTTCCTCTTTTAAAGCCTGCCATTTGGCCCTGATCAGCTTTTCGGCTACAGCAGCATACTCCTCCTGATCAATTTCGTCCAATCCTTTTTTGATATTGTACTCACTTACCTTTTTTTGCCTGAGGGCATATACAATTTTGGTGATCCCCCATTTTTTCTGCCGGAAGTACCCCCCGGCAAACTGACGGGCAAAACGCTCTTCGTTCAGATAGCCCTCTTCAATCAGCCTGGAAATCAATTGCTCCACATCTGTTTTCCGCAACCCGAGGCTGTACAGTTTTTCCTTAACCTCGCTGTGGCAGCGCTCCTGGTAGCCGCAATAATGTTTCAGCTTCATAAAAGCCTGTTCAGGCGTAGCGGTGGTTTTCCGGTTCAACAGGTCGTTTTTTTCGGTAAAGTAGTTATATTTGTTAATAGGCCATAATAACCTGCTTGCAATATCGTTATTCTTCGGCTACCCACACAATTGCAATTATGTCTGTACCTAAACACAATGTTTGTTTAATCGACGACGATAAAATTTATCAGTTTACCGCCCGGAAAATATTGGAATCAACAGGTTTGGCGAAGAATATCCTTTCTTTTTACAACGGAAGCGAGGCCATCGGTTTCCTAAAGGAATCCGGGAATGGAGACCAGGAACGGCTGCCGGATGTGATTTTCCTGGACATCAATATGCCGGTTATGAACGGTTGGCAATTTCTGGAAGAATACCACAAAATCACCGACAGCCTCGGAAAATCCATCACCATTTATGTAGTCAGCTCCTCTGTAGACGACTGCGATATCCAGAAATCAAAGGAATTTACCACGGTAACCGACTATATTATAAAGCCGATCAACCGGATTAAGTACCAGCAACTGATAGAACGGCTGAACAAGGTCATGGAATAGCCAATTCACCGTTTCCCTAAAGTTTTATACATTCTGATTTTGGGGATTATTTTGGTGACTGAATCTTAACATTTTACAGTAGGTTTGTCACTGTCTAAATCGTGTTTATGAAATTCATCGTTTCTTCTTCTTCTTTATTAAAACACCTGCAGCAGATCAGCGGTGTAATCAACGCCAATACGGTATTACCCATACTGGAAGACTTTTTGTTCGAGATTGAAGACAAAAAGCTGAATGTAGTGGCAACCGATCTGGAAACCGTGATGCGTGTTCAGATGGATGTGGAAAGCAAGGCCAACGGTAAAGTGTGTATTCCTGCAAAAATCCTGATGGACTCACTTAAGAATATTGCCGATCAGCCGCTTACATTTACCATCGACAAGAATTTTGCCGTGGAGATCACCAGCGACAACGGTAAGTATAAAGTGATGGGCGAAAACCCCGACAATTTCCCGAAAGAACCTTCAGCAGATGATACCACCGGTTTTACCATGACCAGCAGTGCATTGCTGACGGCCATCAACAAGACCCTCTTCGCAGTAAGCGGAGACGACCTTCGTCCTGCCATGACCGGCGTATTTTTTGAGCTGGGCAAGGATGGGGTTCAGTTTGTGGCAACCGATGCACACCGACTGGTTCGCTACAAGAGAACCGACACTCATGCTACCAAGGCTGATTCCTTTATTGTTCCAAAAAAGCCGTTGAACTTATTAAAGAACGCACTGCCCGATAATGAAGATGAGTTGAACATCAGCTACAACAGCAACCACCTCTTTGTGCAGCACGGTTCTACACAGATGATCTGTCGTTTGATCGATGCCCGTTTCCCCGATTACAAAGTAGTGATCCCTGCGGACAACCCTTATAAACTGGTGGTGAACAAGGCCGATTTCCAAAATGCATTGCGCCGCGTAAATGTATTCTCCAATAAGAGCACCAATCAGGTAGCCCTTAATATTACCGGAAGCGAATTGCAAATGGCCGCACAGGATGTAGATTTCAGCTTTGAAGGTAATGAGCGCATGAGCTGTCAGTACGATGGAGAAGACCTGCAGATCGCATTCAACGCCCGTTTCCTCATCGAAATGCTGAACGCAGCAGATACAGATGATGTGAAGATGGAGCTCTCCACTTCCACCAAGGCAGGTTTGATAAAACCAACCGAGCAGGCAGAAGGTGAAGACCTCTTAATGCTGGTAATGCCACTGATGCTGAACAACTAAGCAAAACGCTTTTCAAATATAAAAAACCGTCTTCGGAATTCCGAAGACGGTTTTTTATTGAATGCAATTAGCATGTAGAAGTATGTTCTAAGTAATTAGTCTATGCTTATACGCGTATTTAATGATTCCAAGTACTGAGCCTGTATTCGTTTTACGTAATATATTCTTTCGATGTGTTTCTACTGTTCGCTCACTAATGCACAAAAGTTTTGCAATGTCTTTCGTAGAATATTCTTTTTCAATTAGTTTAATAATTTCAATTTCTCGTGCAGAAATATGTATTTCCTGGTTATGCTTTTTTTGATTACTGAATTTTTCCAATTCTGCCAAAATGGGTTCACTGAAATAAATACCACCGCCAGCAATTTTTTTAATAGCCAGAGATAATTCTTCTTTCCCGATGTTTTTTAAGACATAGCCCGAAATATCTGCATCGTTAATCATTATATCCACCACACTGCCATCACTAATCATGCTCAAAGCAAATATTTTGATATTGGGATAAATCTGCTTTACCTGTTGAGCAAGTTGTTGACCACTCATTTCCGGCATCATAATATCGGTCAGCAACACATCAATCTCATTGGCAGGCAACAACCTAAGGATTTCATTTGCAGATGTTGTGCTGATAACAACTTTAAAATCAGGACTGTTTTCTAATAAAGAAAGTAATCCATCAACTACTATTTGATGGTCATCTACAATGGCTAATTTGATTACAGAAGACTTCATAAAGGCATTATGAAGTTAGGGGAATGTTTATAATAATTGCTGTTCCCTTTTCTGGCAAGGTATCCCACTCTACACTTCCTTTTAAATAAATGATTCTCGACTGAATGTTTTTCAACCCAATTCCATCTCCCTTTTGCACTTGCGCAGGATTAAAACCGACACCATCGTCTTCAATGGTTACACTAATATTATTTTTATCTCTAATTAAAGTGATATCTAAATGCGAAGCTTTAGCATGTTTAATAACATTATTAACTGCTTCCTGAATAACACGATACAAAACAGCTTCCTGGTTTGAATCCAATTTTATATTAAGTCCTTCCGAATAAAAATTGATCTTGATGGTGCTACTGTGAACATTATCCAAAAATGTTCTTACTGCACTGGCTAATCCTTGTTTCAAAAGTGCATTTGGCATCATATTATGCGAGATAGCTCTTACTTCAACACAACTTTCATCAATTAAATCAATCGATTTTTGGTATTTCAACTTTTGAGCTTCGTCGGTAAACGGTATCTCATTTTCAATAGCGCTCAAATTCATCTTTGCAGCACTCATAATTTGACCAATTCCATCGTGCAAATCGGTAGCTATTCTTTTACGCTCATTCTCTTCTGCTTCTAATATTGATTTGGATGCTAATTCCTCAGACTTACGCAACGTTGCTTGCATTAAAGCTTCCTGCCGCAATTGTTTTCTTCTATAAAACGAATAAATAAAAAATCCAAAAATTAAGAATGAGCCTATGATTGCTGAAATCCAATAATTACGTTTAGTAATTTCATAATGCTGCTCCTGAATTTTTCTTTCTTTTTTCTCTGTTTCGTATTTTGTTTGCATTTCAGCAATTTGCTTGCTCATGGTGCTATTCAAAATCGAATCTTTATACGTTTGTTTTAACTCGAAATATGCTAAAGCTTTTTGGTAATCACCTTTCGTTTTATATATAGCTGAAAGTTGCTCATAACTATAGGATAGAACTTCTTTCAAGTGAACCGTTTTTGCAAATTTGATCGATTCCTGATAATGATAAATGGCTGAATCAGTCTTCTTTTTGGATACAAAAGCATCTCCTAAATTGGCATAGGTAAAGGCCAGTGAAGAAGTATCCTTAATTTTTTCGCCAACTGATTTCGCCTGATTGAAAAAAATGACAGCACTATCAATTTGATTTAAATAAAGTAAAAAAGCACCTGCATTATTGTACCCTGTTGAAAGCAGGGGCAACTTGTTAAGTTTAGTATTAATGGCTATAGCCTCCATTTGCTGATTAAGGGCTTCGCGATAATTTTGTTTATTGGAAAAATATACAGCAAGGTTCAGTTTAATCAAGCCCAACCCTTCTTCCAGATGATACTGGCGGGCAATTGATTCAGCTTCACTTAAAAATTGTAGCTCTATCTCTGGCTTTTTAAGGTAACCATAAACCTGAGCGATATTGTTTTTATTCATCATGATGCCCCTAGGGACTTTTAATCCCTCCCAAATAGCCAGGCCCTTCATGTATAGGTCCAAAGCAGCTACATAATTACCCCTGACAACTTCTATGGATCCCAAATTTGTATAACTTCTTGCCTCAGATGATTTAGAGCCCAGTTCTATGCTTTTTTTTAATGCAATTTGCGAATATTTATAAGTAGCATCGGGTATGGCTTCGTGGTTATTAAAACAATACGATATCAACTTATTCAATGATACGGTATCGTGAATTTGTTGGCTGTACAATTGTAAACTGTCCTCAAAATTTTGAGCTGAAATATTGCTATTTAAACAAAAACAAAATATTGTTGCAATGATAATTCTCATATTAGGGACTATGTTTGTCTAAACAAATTAAAACAATTATTAATAGATATAATTTATCAACCTATTTACTCGAAATAAATAATATTGCTGCAATAGTCTTTAGAAGTACTAGTTCTCCCGGCAACCTGAGAATAAATACGGCCATTATTCTCGAAAAATCCACCTCCAAAAAGTACTCCTGAAGGAAGTGTTGGGGTAATCTCAGTTGTGTTACCGGTGCTGATGTCCAATTTTACAAGCTGATTTCGCGCAAATAATATTGCTAAACAATTTTTTGAAGGAACAGTAATCATTTTGCACTCAGATTTCAGGGTTGTTGGCGAAATGGTGGAGGGCATCATTATGTTTTGAATATATTTCTTCCTGGTGAAACTGCTTTTGTCATATACAATTAAGCTGGCTGGTAATATTGTTCCGCCCCTATCCATATTAATAGCAAATATGTATAAATTTTGGTCATCCGTGGCAGTAGCCAGCTGGGTCACATATTTAGTGGCTTCGTAGTGAATGGTGTCCATCAAAATTGCATTGGCGTAATAGGTTTGTGGGTAACTAAAGTTTGTTGCTTTAGCGGTGTCCATCAAACAATGCACTGCTATATCACATGGGTTATTATAATAAGTATGGGCGTTGTCTCGTCCTATACTTGCGCCAAATATTCTATACCGTTTGGGGTTTGCTTTTGAAAAGCTTTCATCAAAAACGGTTGTGGGACTGAATGGAATATCCGAACGCCCCGGAATTGTCCATAAATAGGGTTTTACAACTTTATTCTGTACTTCAACAACATCTGTAAAACCATACCCGCTTCCAATAAAGCATTGAGCAGAAGGAGAAAAAGAAGATGTGGTTCGAAATTTTCCGGCAAATAAATTATAACCCATTAGAACTGTTGGGCTACCGATGCCGGTTCCGTCTGGATTTAATTGTTGCTGATATAGATAGCCAGACGCTGAGTAATTATATAAAGTTGTACTGCCATCTAAAACAAACGGGAGGTCACTAATGCCATTCGTATAAGTTCTATGAGAAGGAAATGCAACATGCTTTGCATTTGTTCCATCTATATTACAGCTTTTATAAAAAAAATTGTTGGTGGGATAAGCGCCTCCGGAATATATACCCGTTTCATAATAGATTGTATTATTCGCAAAAAATATATCGGCGGGCCAATTATTAATCCCGATTGTGTTCATAAATGAATCCTTTCTTAAAATATGCCACCCATTATTTTCGGTAATCAAGCTATACGCATAACTATTATCTTGTTGAGCAGCAGCTACCGTTGTTGGCTTGTCTGAATTGGGCTTACAACTGAAAAGCAATCCGATACATATGTGTAATAACGAGAACAAAACACGTTTAGTAGCTATCATTTTCATAATCTTAATTGTATTAATTATTTAAACTCCTGAGCAGCAAAATCAATGGCATTTGCTAGTTGGCCAATAAGTTTACCTAAAGTAACGGGGGTGATTATACTCTCAATTGCATCAATTCTTGCAAAGACGTTTCCGCTATCTTTTAGCAATGTGAATTTCACTATATCCATTTCATCATTTAATTCTAACAGTCGTTTAAAATTCTTTTCATCCCCAGCTTTTGGAACTAAGCCAGAAACATTACACAACATCACATAGAGATTTTCTGTTTTCACAACAATAATTTGAAATGAAGCAACTTCCGTTCCTTTAAAGGGAATTACAACAGTACTGTCGTTGACTTTTTCATAAGGCAATTTTGTTGCCTTTATTTTTGATTCTAAAAGTGATTGCTTCTGAACAGTTGCTGTTTTTTTAGCTTGTGCAAATGAACTGCCTGCTAAAGAAAGTATGATGAATAAAATGCCAAGATGTTTGTTCATGTTTGTTTTTTTTAAGGATAAATTGAAACGTTATTTTTTTCCGATAGAGTTTAAGGCAAAACTTAAACCAAACCCACATCTGAATGATTTGATAGAAGAGGTAGTATTCAAACCATTGGTCCAGGAATATTTTCTCAAACCAAAATCAAGATAAAAAGATGTTTTTTGCCCAATTACAATTGCCGGAGCACAACCCAATCCCCAATAGCTGGGTGTTCGGTTTACATCGGGAGTGGGGGGTTCTATTAATGCGGCTTTTGCAAAACCATAATCAAAATATAAACCCGACAAGAACATGCATACCAAACCCTTGGTTTCTGCAGTACTCCAAATGTGGTGATTGGTGGTTTTTGTCCATTCAGTAGCTGTAACCACCTGCCCGTTATTCAATTGGATTCTTTGACCATCCTGACTTACATGTTTTTCAGTAGTTGTAAAATTTTTTCCATCGTGAAAGTCTGATTCTTGTACATTAAACATTCCCATACCTTCAAATGGCCGAACCCGAATTCCAAATGAGGTTAGTTTTGCATCTAAGGCTTCGGTGGCAAAATTGCTGGTAGAGAAATTGGCTTTTTCGTGATCCAGGGTTGCGGCTACACTCAAATGCATATTGCTTTTTTTACTGTATCTCGCAAAAGCAAAAGGCACTTCAGCTCCATAGTATAATTGCATGGCGTTTCCCAGCCCATATCCGCCAGGAGAAACCAGAGCGTCTTTGGGTTTGGCAAAAGCTAAGTCTACGAACACATTGACTTTTTTGATTCCAAAAAACACCTGGGCACTGGCCATATTACTAGTTGATAAACTCAAAGCAATAAGGAAGGTGATTTGAAAAAGGGTTGATTTTAGCGGTTTCATTTGTTGAATTATTTATTCAACAAAGAAAGCGGTTGGCTGAAATCAGACAATACCGAGCATTGGGTATAGTTGCAAAA
>JAQTZD010000106.1 GCA_028687975.1 Sediminibacterium sp. | reverse complement strand
ATTTTTTTATTTTTTGTAGTTTTATAACGAACTATTTGTTAGTTTCGTTGTTTAAACATCAAATTACCTGTTATGAAAAACTGGGCTCGTATACTCATCATCGTTATCGGCATTGGTATCGTTGGCGGTGCAGTAATTGCCTATCGTGTTTTTAATAAGCCGCACAGAGATGTGACCACCGAAAAAGCAGTCACCCTCACCGCACAGAAATTATACGATGCGTTCAGAACAGATGAGACCGCTGCCAACCAATTGTATCTGGATAAAGCCATTGAACTCAGCGGGGAAGTGCTGGATATAAGCACCAACCAGGATGGCCAAGTGGTGGTGAATTTCAAAACCAGTGACCCTTTATTTGTAATCAACTGTACATTCAAGATCAATCCAGGAACGCTGAGCCCCGGCAGTACCATTACTTTCAGGGGAATTTGTACCGGATACATACCGGATGCAAATGTGGTCATCAACGAAGGTGTATTAATTCAATAACGATATAAAAATTCCTTTCCTGCAATTATGAAACAATTACTGATTCTCCTCCTGGGTGTATGCTTAACGGGCAGTTCCGTACAGGCACAAAAAGTTTACGGTACCCGCAATGGTAAAATTTCTTTTGTTTCGCCTACCGACGAAGATGTGAAAGCGGTGAACAACGAAGTCACCAGCCGATTGGCAGAGAACGGAACACTCAGCTTCAGTCTGCTGATCAAGGGATTCAAATTCAAATATGCCGAAATGCAGGACCATTTCAACAACGAGTACCTGATGAGCACCCAGTTTCCCCGCGCAGATTTTAAGGGTACCATTACCAATATCCAGCAGGTATCATTAAGCAAAAACGGCACATACAAGGCAGTTGTGAAGGGTAACCTCACTTTACACGGCGTTACCAAACCCATCACAGTGAACGGTACCATTACTGTAAAAGATGGAAAAATCAGTGCGTTGGCCAAGTTCATCATTGTCATGAAAGACTTTAACATAGATGCTTCCAGCGTTACGGATGTAGTAAATGCAGAAGTAAACTGTCTTTATCAATAACCGGATTTATTCTTGTGTAAAATATCCCGCTTTTTAAAACAAGGCGGGATATTTTGTTCTAAGCCCTTACAGCACTATCTTTACACCCAATTCAGACAGATTTGTTTATTGTTCAGTCTGAATCGCCTGTACCATCGTGTACAGGTTCCATAGAACTAATAAACGTACCGAAGTGCTCCTCCCCACACATTTCCAGCGTTTATTGGTTGATTCAATCACTGCCAAACCCGGTTTGGCCAATGAACCAATTGTATGCAGATAAAGGAAGAACTGAAAAAGAGAATTCTGGTAATCGACGGCGCCATGGGCACCATGATTCAACGACATAAACTTACCGAAGCAGATTACAGAGGCGAGCGTTTCAAAGACTGGCATTGCGACGTAAAAGGCAACAACGACCTCCTGTGTATCACCCAACCAGATATCATTATTGGCATTCACAAACAATACCTGGAAGCAGGGGCAGATATCATTGAAACCAATACTTTTAGCAGTACCACCATTGCCATGGCAGATTATGAAATGCAGTCACTGGCTTATGAACTGAACGTTGCTGCGGCCAAATGTGCCAGGGAAGCGATCCGACAATATGCAGAAGAACATCCTGAGGCAGGTCCTAAGTTTGTGGCAGGAGCCATTGGTCCGTTGAATAAAACACTCAGCCTTTCCCCCGATGTAAACAACCCGGGATACAGGGCAGTAACTTTTGATGAAGTGGCTGCGGCGTATTATGAACAAATCAGCGGGCTGGTAGACGGTGGAATAGATATTATTCTGATAGAAACCATCTTTGATACCCTCAATGCAAAGGGAGCCATCTACGCAGTAAAAAAATACTTCCGCGATCACAACAAAGAAGAATTGCCCATCATGATCAGCGGTACCATCACCGATGCTTCCGGAAGAACCCTGAGCGGACAGACACTGGAAGCATTTTATACGTCCGTGATGCATGCAAAACCACTGAGTATAGGCCTGAATTGCGCGCTGGGCGCCTCCGAAATGAGAAGTCATATTGAAGAACTCTCGCAAATTGCTGCCTGCTTCACCTCTGCCTATCCCAATGCTGGTTTACCCAATGCCATGGGCGAATACGATGAAACCCCTCATCAGACCGCACATTTTATAGAAGAATGGGCTAAAGAAGGATTCGTAAATATCGTTGGCGGCTGCTGCGGAACTACACCAGGCCACATTAAACATATTGCAGACAACGTTAAAAAAATTCAACCAAGACCATTACCGGTACTGGAAACAACATTATAATCATGAGTACAATCAAACCATATTTACGCCTGGCCGGATTGGAACCGCTGGTGGTAAGACCGGAAACCAATTTTGTGAACGTGGGCGAAAGAACCAACGTTACAGGATCCAAGAAGTTTGCAAGGCTGATTCGGGAAAATAAATACGAAGAAGCCCTGTCGGTTGCCCGTCAGCAGGTGGAAAACGGAGCCCAAATTCTGGATGTGAACATGGACGATGCCTTGTTGGAAGGAGTTACTGCCATGAGCACTTTTCTGAACCTCCTCCAAAGTGAGCCGGATATTGCCAAGATTCCCATCATGATCGACAGCTCCAAGTTCGAGATCATCGAAGCCGGACTAAAATGTGTTCAGGGAAAATGCATCGTGAACTCCATTTCCATGAAGGAAGGAGAAGCCAAATTCATAGAGCAGGCATTTACCTGCAAAGCATATGGGGCGGCCGTGATTGTAATGGCATTTGATGAAATAGGGCAGGCAGACACCAAAGAAAGAAAGGTGGAAATTTGCAAAAGAGCCTACAAGATTCTCACAGAACAGGTGGGATATGATCCGCAGGACATCATTTTTGATCCGAACATATTTGCAATTGCCACCGGTATTGAGGAGCACAACAATTATGCGGTCGACTTTATAGAAGCTACCCGTGAAATTAAACAAGCTATGCCCCTCACCAAAGTGAGCGGGGGTGTTTCCAATGTATCTTTTTCATTCCGCGGTAACGATCATGTTCGGGAAGCCATTCACTCTGTATTCCTGTTACATGCTATTAAAGCAGGAATGGACATGGGTATTGTGAACGCGGGTCAGTTGGTGATCTACGACGAAATAGAACCAACATTGCGAGAACTCTGCGAAGATGTAATTCTCAACAGAAACAACAGCAACAATGAAGCCACCGAAAAACTGATTGTATTTGCTGAAACGGTGAAAGCCAAGGGCAAGGTAGAAGTGAAGGATGAAGCGTGGAGGTCAGAAACCGTTGAAAAGAGACTGGCACACGCATTGATCAATGGCATCACAGATTATATTGAAGCAGATACGGAAGAAGCCCGGTTAAAATATCCGAGGCCACTAGATGTGATTGAAGGCCCTCTGATGGAGGGAATGAATATCGTAGGTGACCTGTTTGGCGCAGGAAAAATGTTTTTACCACAGGTAGTGAAAAGTGCCAGGGTGATGAAGAGAAGTGTGGCCGTACTGACCCCTTATATTGAACAGGAAAAAGAAGACAGAAAGCAGGCCCATCTGGCTGCGGGTACAGTAAACGAAGAAACAGCCGGTGCAGTTAAAATATTATTAGCTACCGTAAAAGGGGATGTGCATGATATTGGTAAAAACATCGTAGGTGTGGTATTGGGCTGTAACGGATATGATATTGTGGATCTGGGTGTAATGGTTCCTGCAGATAAAATACTGGATGCTGCTGAAAAAGAAAAAGCAGATATCATAGGACTAAGCGGACTGATTACTCCTTCGCTGGACGAGATGGTACATATTGCGAAAGAGATGAAGCGCAGGAATATGAAACTTCCGCTGATGATTGGAGGTGCCACCACTTCCAGAATACACACGGCTGTAAAAATTGCACCGGGATACGACGAAGGAGTAGTACATGTACTGGACGCATCCAGAAGCGTAACCGTTGCAGGTTCATTGCTGAATAAAGAACAGAAGGGAACTTTCCTATCCGAAGTAAAATCGGAATACGCAAAACTCAAAACAGATTTTGAGAACCGTAAACCAGTGAAGCAATATATTTCTTATGAAGACGCACTCAACAACAAAACAGCCATTGACTGGAGCAATTACCAGCCGGTAAAACCGGGGTTCCTGGGCACGATGGTATTCGACAATTATGATCTGAGTGAGCTGCGGAGCTTCATAGACTGGAAACCATTTTTCATTACCTGGGAAATGCACGGAAACTTTCCGGACATCCTGACCGATAAAGTGGTGGGTACAGAAGCAACCAAACTGTACAATGATGCCAATGCCATGCTCGATACGATTATTAAAGAGAAATGGCTGAATGCAAAAGGGGTAATTGGTTTCTGGGAAGCCGTTTCGACAGATGATTCCGTAACCGTAAAACCAGGTGTAAATGCAGCCCCGGTTGAATTGCAGTTCCTGCGGCAGCAGATTAAAAAAGCACCAGGACAGCCAAATATCTCCCTGGCAGACTTCATTAAACCCGCCGGAATTAAGCCTGAAACAGCGGATTATATCGGCGCATTTGCCGTGAGCATTCATGGAATTGAGCCGCATTTAAACCGATTCATCAACACCCACGACGATTACAATAAAATCATGCTCCAGGCGCTGGCCGACCGAATGGCCGAAGCATTCGCCGAAGCCCTTCATCTGAGAACCAGGAAGGAATTCTGGGCATATGATACTAATGAACAGCTCACCAATGATCAGCTGATTAAGGAACAATACACCGGCATCCGGCCTGCACCGGGATACCCTGCCTGTCCGGATCATACCGAGAAATACAAACTGTTCGACCTGTTGAATGCAGAAAAGGCAGCTGGTATTTCCCTTACGGAAAGCCTGGCCATGTATCCGGCTGCATCTGTGTGCGGCTGGTATTTCTCTCATCCCCAGAGTCAGTATTTCGGCGTTGGAAAGATCCAGAAAGACCAGTTTAACAGCTATGCCAACCGGAAAAACATGGATCTGCCAACCGCAGAGAGATGGTTGAGTCCGGTCTTGGAATAAGCCAATTATTACCGATATTTGCAGCATGAAAAACGTAAAGATGGCGCTGGCCATCCTGTTGTTGCCTGTATTGGCACAGGCCCAGGATAAGCAGGATCAAAAAGTGAAGAAAGAAAGAAAAGGTGAGTTTTATTTTGCCTGGGGTTACAACAAAGAGTGGTACACCAATTCCGACGTACACGTTAGTCAGCCTGCACTTGGTAATGATTATACCATGACCGGCATGACCTCTCACGACAATCCGGGATGGGACAAGGACCTGTTCAAAAAACCCATCAGCATTCCACAGTACAGTTACCGTTTGGGATATTTCTTCAATAAGAAGAAAAACCTGGGTTTTGAAATCAATTTCGATCACACCAAACATATCCTGACCGATGGGCAAACTGCCCGTGTGGTAGGAACCCTCGGAGGAAGAGCTGTAGATACCAGCGTACTCTTCTCCAAAGGCAACGGATTCAACTATTACCTGAACAACGGCGCCAACTTTTTGCTGTTCAACATCGTAAAAAGATGGAAGATCTATGAAAACCTCAACGGCAATCTGAAAGTAGACTTTCTGGGTAAAGCAGGTATTGGCCCGGTGATTCCACACGTAGAAAACACCCTTTTTGGCAAAGCCAATAAAGACGGGTTTCAGTTGGGCGGATGGAATGTGGGTGCAGAAGGCGCCATCAGAGCTACTTTCTACAAACATGTATTCCTGGAATACGCCAGCAAAGTGGACTACGCCCGTTACAGCGGTCTGAATGTATATGAAGGAAAAGCCAAAGAAGCATTCGGATCCTATATCATGATCCTGAGTCTGGGCTATACATTTCCGGCAGGAAAGAAGATATAAGTGCTGAAGATGTTGGAGTAAACTGCTGTAACCCGATTTCTATCGGCTCATACATCGCAAAAGAGGAACGGGTTGAAACAAGCAACACTTTCCGGTCGTCTTGATAAAAGCCAAAGCTCCCCGAAATGGAAAGCATTAAAAGCAGAAATAAAAAAATATATTTCATTGAATCTTATCGGAGGTTTGGGAAAAGATTATTCTCTTCATGCAAATTAAATTAAATTTTTTTAGGCACTTTTATAGTGATGCCAAAAGATGCGTTAGGTATATTTTTTGATTCTAATGATTGATAACTTGGACTATTAATAAATAGTTGACGTGTATCCGATATCTTCCACATATCATTATGTTTACGTTCATAAGTAATGGGCGATTTAAGTTTGAAGTTAAAACCCATATTCGGTTCAACAGCATTCTTATACATAATTGCATTTGACCGGGAGTCAAATGCACCAAGCCATTCAATCCCAACAAACACCCCATTAGGTGGTAATTCAATTTGAAGACCTGAAATATTATATGAGATAACTTTATCCATTTTGCCTTCAAGTATTTCAACATAATTTGAATCAAGTAGTTCATTCCCTGGCGTATTATCCTCATTTGCTTTATAGAGGTGCAGGCGAATGGCTACTGAAGAAAGGTGAATTTTGTTTAATCGATAATTAAGTGAATAGATTTTAGTGCCTGGTATTGTATTCGCATTCGGGATAAAAACCGCATATTCCATTCCAGTATTTGCTGAAACATGAAGGTTAGACTTAGTTCCTGAATAACCTCTCTCTCTTTCTAAATAGTTAGACCAGTTAATAGACTTAATTATGACATCGGTAAGTTTATTTTCAGCAGGAATTAAATAAAATAACAAGGGTTCCTTTGTGATTGTTTCTTTTACCAATCGTTCTACTGGCTTATATCCAATACAGCTAATTTTAAGGGTGTCCCCTTTGTTTATAGACAAAACAAAATCTCCATTTTCCGTTGCATATACTCCATTTTTTTGTGTTGTATTCACAATTGCTGCAAACGAAACACCTTTTTTGCTTGTCGAATCAATGATTCTCCCAGCAAGCAATTCTTGACCAAACGATTGATTCAAACACAAGAAAAAGATTAAAAAATAAATAAGCTTCATATTAATGTAGAATTAAAAGTAGCCAGGTTCATCAACGAAGGCAAACTGTACAAAGAGATAGCCGAATTAATGGCGTGTCCGAAAATACCATTGGCGGTAAAAGGGAATCGCTGTTCAAAAAAACCGGCGCAACAAACAAACAGGAGCTTATCGAAATACAGAGAAAAGTTCGCATGCCCGACTTCTCCTGAAAATACAGAAATGCAACCTGAACATAAAATAAGCGGTGCCCCCTACTCAAACAACCAGAAACGATGGAAATGATGCTTCACTTTGAAGGTCTTTTTAATGTAGGTTGCAATGAAATTCATAGCTTCTTCTACATCATCGGTAAAAAGGATTAATTCTTTATCCTTTTCCGAAATTGAGCCTTTCACTGCCATATCTTCAATCACTGCTTTAAGAGGGGCGTAATATTCTGTACCGAACAACACCACCGGAAAATCATAGATCACTTTGGTCTGAATCAGTGTAATGGTTTCGAACAGCTCATCCATGGTACCAAATCCGCCCGGGAGTATGATGAATGCATAGGAATATTTTACCAGCAATACTTTCCGGATAAAGAAATAGTCGAAAGTGATGGATTTGGTCAGGTATGGATTGGGGTGCTGTTCAAAAGGAAGTTTGATATTCACCCCTACCGAGGTCCCGCCATTTTCAAATGCGCCCCGATTGGCGCCTTCCATAATACCCGGCCCTCCCCCTGTCATGGTGGAGAAGCCCAATTCAGATATCATCTTGCCTATTTTTCTTGCATTTTCATAGTAGGGATGCCCTTCATTAAAGCGGGCGCTGCCAAATACAGTTATACAGGGCCCCACAAAGTGAAGCGTTCTGAACCCCTTAATGAACTGGGTAAATACATTCCATGCAAAAACGAGCTCCTTCCCTCTGGGTCTTGGGCCTTCCAGAAACACGGGTTCCTTTGCCGGAATAATCCGGTTATTACTATCCATAAAGATGCCTATTTTTAAATCCTATTCAATTTAGCATATTCATTGCATTACCCAACCAAGTAATCTTCTCCTTTTGATGAATAAACTCATTCTCTCCGGTTTGTTTTGCTTGATTTGTTATGTATCGCAGGCACAACAAATCATTTATCCGGGAAACTTCCGTTATTATTCCGGAAACGGTCCTGTTATGAATTACTGGAAAGACTCCGCCATTCTGCAGGAGTTTACCGGCCATCTGAACAGTCTCCTGCAAAAAAACATGAACCTGCAACTGCCGAAGGATGCCAGTCTTAGCATTGTTCCTTTTAAAAAAAGTAGCACAGGTCTGCCGGCCGGAGCTGATGCCAACCAGTTCCCTAAAATCAATTTGGACCTGATTGAATTTTCTACCGAAGGTTATATTCAACAATTCAATCTGGACATTCTGGATACAGCTTTTGTAAAAGAAGTGCAGTCTGTTTTCAATATGCAGCTAACTATCCAGGCCAATGCACAAGCAAGTTCTTTTAGCAGATCCATTGAAGTATTCATCAAAAACGGGCCAGCTCAGGGAATGGGCATTCCTGTTAACAATCTTCCGGTAACATCCAGGGGATTTTCTCAGCTGATGAATAAATTGCTGGAAATACTGCTGGATACTTCAGTGCTACACGAACAGATAGAAATGAAGGTAAGCAGGCCCTATATCGGGGATAATTTTGTATTG
>JAQTZD010000017.1 GCA_028687975.1 Sediminibacterium sp. | reverse complement strand
ATACCATCCGGATATTTACAACCCATCTGCAATCCTTTCAGTTTAAAAAAGACGACTATCAGGATATAGAACACATCAGGGAATCCGATAACGAAACCCTGTCTGCATCCAGAAGTCTTATGCTCAAAATGAAGGAAGCTTACCGAAAAAGAGGCAGTCAGGCCGATATTGTGCAAAAAGCCCTTTCGCTGAGCCCTTATCCTTCGCTGATTTGCGGAGATTTCAATGATGTACCCAATTCTTATACCTATTTTAACATTAAGGGCAACTGGCAGGATGCTTTTCTACAAAAAGGATTTGGCATCGGAAGAACCTTTATTTCCCTGGCTCCAACGCTTCGGATCGACTATATTCTTGCCAGCCGGCATTTTGAAGTGAAGCAATTTGATATGGTAGATGAAGCACTCAGCGATCATATTATGCTATTGGCTGATCTTCGTTTGAAAAAATGAAATAATTTCGCATTAATGTCTCTTAAAGTATACAACTCGTTAACCCGCCAGAAAGAAGAATTCAAGCCCATCAACCCGCCCTATGTGGGAATGTATGTATGTGGTCCAACCGTTAGTGGAGAAAGTCACCTGGGCCATGCCCGTCCTTTCATCACTTTTGATGTACTGTACCGATATCTGATGCACCTTGGTTACAAGGTCAGGTATGTACGGAACATTACGGATGCAGGGCATTTTGAAGAAGAAGGACGCGAAGCTGAAGACAAAATCAGTAATAAAGCTGTGCTGGAAAAACTGGAACCCATGGAATTGGTGCAAAAATACACCAATCTATACCATTGGGCAATGAGCCAGTTCAACAACCTGCCCCCAAGCATTGAGCCAACCGCAACCGGACATATTGTAGAGCAGATCGAAATGATTAAAAAAATCATTGCGGATGGCTATGCATACGAAGCCAATGGTTCTGTATATTTTGATGTAGAAAAATACAATACCGATTTCAGCGCCAAAGGTCAGCCCTATGGTATTCTCAGCGGAAGAGTATTGGAAGAACAAATAGAAAGTACGCGCGAACTGGACAACCAGGAAGAAAAAAGAAATAAAAGTGATTTTGCGCTCTGGAAGAAAGCCCCGGCGGAACACATCATGCGCTGGCAAAGCCCATGGGGAGAAGGATTTCCCGGCTGGCATATTGAGTGTTCTGCAATGAGTACCAAATATCTGGGAGAGGAATTTGACATACACGGAGGCGGAATGGACCTGCAATTCCCGCATCATGAGTGCGAGATTGCACAAAGTACGGTGTGCAACCACAAAATGCCTGCTCGTTACTGGCTGCACAACAACATGATTACCATTAACGGAAAGAAGATGGGAAAAAGTTATGGCAACCAGATCATGCTGTCGCAGATGTTCAGCGGAAACCATCCGCTGCTGGACCAACCTTATGCTCCGTCTACCATTCGTTTCTTTATACTGCAGTCCCAATACAGAAGCACCCTCGATTTCAGCAACGATGCTCTTCAGGGTAGTGAAAAAGCCCTGCGCAGACTAATGGAAGCATTTGAATGGCTGCAGCAGCAGGATCATATCGGCAGTACCGGACAGGTAGATCCCGCACTGGATGAGAAGGTTAAGAAACTGGTAACCGAATTTGATGTATTCATGAATGATGACCTGAATACAGCCAAAGTGATTGCAAATATGTTTGAGCTGGTTCCCATCATCAACTCAATCAAAGACAAGCATATTCCGGCCGGCGCCCTGCATACAGACACGGTAAGTCTGCTGAAAAAACAACTCAGCGTTTACATACTGAACATTTTTGCCCTGCAAAGTAGTAAGACCGACAACAACAATAAGCTGGAAGGTGTACTGGAATTACTGATCAACATCCGCAAGGAAGCCAAGAGCAGAAAAGATTTCCTGACCAGCGACAAAATCCGAAATGAACTGTCCGCGCTGGGCGTTCAGTTGAAAGATGAAAAAGACGGAGGCACCAACTATACCATCCAGTAGGATTATTCGCCCGGATGGTATTCCTTTTGCAGGTTTTTCATTACATCTTCCTTATAGAAGAATACTTCTTTGAATTTTCCATAGATAAAGCCTGCCGCCTGATCTGTAAAATGACTGGAGGCCGGATTATTCTCCTGCCCTCCGGTTACGATGGTACGCGCTTTCAGTCGCGGGCCAAATTCTACCGCAGCAATAAAACTGTTGCCTGAATATCCGTAACGGCCCTTGGTTCCGTTCATACTCCTGCTTTCAAAAGCCGGTAAAGAACCGAACCTGGATGAGCTGAGCGGAACGGCCATACTGGGCTTAAGGTCGCTGTACTGTTCCTCAAATTTTCCGGTAAGACGCTGGTAGCGATTGATGGTGCCCCAGGGAACTTCCCAGAATCCATATTGGTTTTTTAGAAA
Source organism: Sediminibacterium sp. (assembly GCA_028687975.1). Lineage (GTDB taxonomy): Bacteria > Bacteroidota > Bacteroidia > Chitinophagales > Chitinophagaceae > Sediminibacterium. Next base: position 36,774 of record JAQTZD010000017.1, on the reverse strand, counting down.
GCTGATTACATCGGCCAGTGCATTCAGCAACTGTGCAGATTCTGCATGCTGTGCTATATGATTGAAACGACCAATAACTTCTGTATTCTCTTCCTGTGTTTTAGCCCGGGGAAACATGGCATTTACTTTTGTACCCCAGTCGATGGCCAGTGTAGTTGCCACAGAACCTGTATCGGTCATTTTATTCCAGGTTTTGAGCAGGTTCACCGGCGCTTGCAGGGTTTGTTTGAACGGATCACCCTCTTTCAGCGAATCATATGCCTTGAATAAGGCAGGAAGTAAAATATCAAAACCAGTCAGGTAGCGATTATAACCAATCTCAATCAACCCGTCGAGGCTGATATTACTTCGGTCTTTCAGCAAACGAATGGCATTTAACCCCCTTGCATTCTGCCCATCCGGCGCCATATAATTTGGATAGTCCGATTTTTGGGGGCTGCTTTCTCCGGAAGCTGTAAATGGAGTGGCATTGCAATTTTGTATCCATCCGCTGGCGGGGTTCAGCAGGTGAACAGTTTCCGACAAGGGATGGATTCCTTTCCACTCTGTTGCAGCAATAGTACCATCTACAGGAAGTGCCCAGTTATAGGCAGTATCTCTTTTAGGAATGAAATTGCCATGCCAGTAAGCAATATTTCCCTGATCGTCTGCATATACCGTATTATTGGTGGTATTAGACAAGCCTTCCATGGCCTTGGTATATTCGGCCAGGTTGTTGGCCTTGGTGGTTGCCCAGGACTGAATCAGGGCCCTAAGGGAACGGTTGTATTCTTTCAGACTCAGCCATTTCCCGTTTCGTTTTGCCAGAACTGGACCATGATGGGTGTAGAATCCGGTAAATGTTTTGGACAACATTTCTCCTCCCCGCTTATAGTAAATGGTGATTTCTTTTGTTTTTACTGCACGTTGTTTCTTTTCGTACTCATATACCCAGCCGGTATTGGTTTTGGTAACCTTCTCTTCATAGAGATCCGCCACATCTGCATAACCGGAGGTATGCATCCATCCAAGGTGTTCATTGAAGCCCTGGTATACAAACAACTGCCCCCAGGTTGAAGCACCATAGGCATTCAAACCTTCTTCACTCACCATCTGGGCCTCGTTTCTGAAATAGAATGGAACATGCGGGTTAATGTAGAGCAGCGCATTCTTTGTTGCACTTCTGGATGGTGCAATTGCAAATCCGTTTGAACCCCGGTCTTCAATATCCCTGTCAAAAAAAACCGCAGCAGTAACATCGGATTCGGGATTGTCATAAAACCGCCTGATCTCTTCCACGGAAGCCCCTCCGGTGCTGGTGGCATGTACACTTCCGTCTGTATACATCAGGTGAAACCAAGGTTCAAATTTCTTTAAAACCACCGGTTGTACTTCGGGATGCTTGTATAAGTAAAAGTTGATGGCATCCGCATGCGCATTCAGCAGTTTTTTCAGCCAGGCCGGACTTTGCTGATAATCTTTTTTGGCATCGTTGCTGTCTGCAATCAGGCGCATCAGCAGGTCGTCGTACAATGCCCTTTCTCCCTCCATTTCAGATCTTCGCCCCAGCATTTCCAGGTAATTGCGTTCAATTCTTTCAAAATTTTCTTCGCACTGCGAATAAAGCAACCCAAACACAGCATCTGCGTCCGTTTTGCCATAAATATGCGGCACGCCATAAATATCCCTTACAATCTTCACTTGCTTTGCCTGTGCTTCCCACCTGAATATATCAGCAGAACTGAATGTTTGGGCAGATAAAGAGAAAGGAAACAGCAACAATAATAAACAGCGTTTCATAATAAATGATTTCTTACAGTATAATCCGGTTGTAATACAACCGTTCGATAATCAAGCTCCCTTGCCAACAGATCAGTACCCCCATTTACGCATAACTGCGAGGTTCTGACGGATGCATTCAAGCGGCGCTACTCCCTGGTAGGCTTCCTGCTCAATAATAAAATGGAGTGTGCCGCCTGTTTTCTTTCCCTGATCAATGATCTCTTTTACTACCTGCACACCTTTCCCTAAAATCGTGCTTTCATACCCGGTTCCTTTTGCATTCATGATTTCATCCTTCACATGCATGGATACAAAGCGTCCGGGGTTGTTTTTAACAATGGCCAGCGCATCGGCACCCGTACCATATAGGTTACCAAAATCCAGCTGCTGAGTTACCAGGGCCGGGTCTGTATTTTGGAGGATAATATCATACACGGTCTTGTTGCCCAGTTTTTGGGTAAACTCAAAGTTGTGGTTGTGATATCCGAACCGCATACCCGATTTATTACAAAGCTCTCCCGATTTATTAAAAACCTCCATATACCTTTTCAGATCATCTTCTGTTTTACGCAAGCTGTCGTCCAGCCAGGGGCTGATCACCAGTTCCTGTCCGGCAATCGCAGCATCTTCCACCGTGTATTTCCAACTGTCGGAGAAGTCTTTTTTACCCCAATCCCAATGACCCGGTCCCATAACCGTATGACCACTGGGCATGATCAGTCCCAGATCCGACAGAATTTTTTTAAAGTCCGCAGCACTATAGCCATAAAACTTACGGTTGATATAATTGGCATGCTCTACATGCTTATATCCCATTTCTGCAACAAGTTTCAGTGTACCGAGCGGATCTTTTTTCATGTCCTCCCGAACAGAGTACAACTGCACCCCGGTCAGTATGTTTGCAGATGAGGCGGCCTGTAACCAGGATGGTACGGCAGCGGAGGCAAGGGCGGCTAATCCGGCTTGCTGTATGAATTGTCGGCGGGAAACGGGCATAATCGTGTTTTGAATACATCCAAAATAAGCATTTTTTAAACGAAAGCCTAACTTGCAGGAGCCAATCAAATTCTCATGAAAGCAGCAACGGTTCAGGAAATCAAACAGGAGTTACGTACAGTTAATGAAAAAAGGCTTACAGACATCTGTATTCAATTGGCAAGGTTCAAAAAGGAGAATAAGGAACTATTAACCTATCTGCTGTTCGAGGCGCACAATGAAGAAGGATATATAGCAGAAGTAAAAGATATGATCGGGGAGGAATTCAACCAGCTTGCGACCACCACCAATCTGTATTTTGCCAAAAAAACGATTCGGAAAATTCTGAGGATTGCACAGAAACACATCCGGTATACTGGATCCAAGCAGGCAGAAGCGGCCATATTGCTCCATTTTTGTGCAACACTGAAGGGGCACGGCATCCCTTTCGAAAAAAGCACGGCGCTGGTAAACCTGTATCAACAGCAGATCAAAAAAATCAACCAGGCAATTGATACCCTGCACGAAGACCTTCAGTACGATTTCCGGCGGGAAATGGAGTTGCTATAAAGAAAGCAAGCTACTTTTCTTCATCAAAATACAGTTTGTAGAAGTGCTTACCGGTTCTTTCGTCGTAACCTTTTTCGATCAGGTCTTTTCTGCCATGAATATAAACATGGAAGTTTTTGTCCAACTTAAGAATACTTTTAAAAAACCGCTGTTGTTTCTGAACTGCGGCAAGATTGATATCGAACTGATCCTCAATATTCACCTGTTTGGCCACCTCATACTGCTGCTTATAATCGTGAAAGCAATCAATCACTTCCGGATGATGCAGCACTTCTTTTCCAAACTCTTCCAGTTGAAAATGATCATGTGTTTTGAAATATTCCATGCTTCGCTGCAGCATATCAACCTGATCTGCCTTGGTGGTTTCAAATTGTTCATTCAATTCATTACTGATAAAAAGTTTACACATTCCCAGGGCAGCATTGGTGCTGTGATAGCTGTTGACAACCGGATCCAGCTTTAAAAAAACCTGTTTCCAGAATGCGGCATCTCCTTGTTTGGCCGCTCCCGACTCGTAACAGTAGGCCAGAAAACCCTCTTCCGTATCCTGTTGAAGTATTAAAACGGCCTTTTCGGGCTTTTTGAGGTCGATGCCGTCTTCCAGCAACAATTCAATTCCGTTGGCTTTCAGGGCCGGTTTCAGAAAGGTTTCCCGGGAAGCAGCGTGAAAAATGCCGATTGCATCCCTGAACTGGTCCCCAAAGGGTATTTGCCGGAAGTGAACAACACACAATTCTCCTGATTTGGCAAAAGCAGAACTGCTTTTAAGGTGAAAATGCTCCGCAATCTGCTTACTCACCTGTAAAAACAGGGAATTGTCTTCAAAAAAGCTTCTGACGACATTGTAAACCAGATTCGATTCCTTGTCTAATCTGTATTGTTCCGCCTCATTTAATGGTTTCAGCATAAAATGAGTAAGTACCTGATATAATTCTTCCTGATTGGTTTCCAATGGTTTTTCAGACAAAAAAAGCTTGCCTCCCTGCGCTGCATCGCCCGCCTGGTGTACAATCAGCGACATAATTAATACGGTAGATAAATCATTCATACGTTCACGAAGATAACCTGATTGAGGCCGTTTTTAAACCAAATTCGGAATTCGTCAATATTTTTCGGAACTTCACCGCTTAAACCTCAAACTATTACGCTACATGTACGCCCAGATCTGGATAAAGTACCTACCGATCATCCGCATTTTACTGAAGAGAACCCGTCAGGAAAATCAGGTTTTAGACCTCAACAGGATCGATTTTGAAAGAATGGGATCAGGAAGAAAAGCCGGTTATAAATTCACTATTGAATTTAAAAAAGGCAGGGTGGGCAACCTGATCAGCAGTTCAGCGCTGGCTACAGACCTTGCACAGGTCATCTTAGAAGACAAGGCTACCAAAGAATTTTTGGAAGGGGGTGAATACACGGTTTCCCTCAACACCAAATTTCAACTTTTACTGAAGAACGTAACGCCTGCAGAATAAGTTTATTTGATCAGGGTCAGCGAATTTTCTGATCCGTTTTCTGTTTTTACTTGTTTATTGGACGGGTCGAGTATCCATTTTCCGTCTACTACAAATTTATACGTCAGCTCTCCGGGAGAAGCTTCGATTGAAACTGCCCATCCCTGAACAGTGCGTTTCATTGTGGTAGTCCTGGGTGCCCAGTTGTTGAAAGATCCGGACAGGTAAACTTCCTTTGCATCAGGATAGCCCTGTAAGTTGAACTCAACTGCATGAAGAACGGGTTTATGTAAACGGAGATCGGCCTGTACCTGCTGCAATGTTCTTTTATGATCCATGCCTATGGCTGGTGTACGCAAAAAACTGTCGAGGAGCAACTCATGGGCTGTATACAATGCCATGTTTGATTTTACGGCCACATCAGGCTTCACTCCCACCTGCTCCCAGTTGGTTCCCGTAACCGCATTAATCACCCTGCTTACGGGAACAGATATACTAAAATGCACATCTGCCCTAATCAGATCGGTCGGATTGGCGCCACCCCGGGTGGTTTCTCCAATAATTTTTACCCGTTTAAGCTGTTGAAGATCATAAGCCAGCTCCTCACCGCCGGAAAAAGTCCTTCCGCTGGTGAGAATGTAAACCGGTTTATTCAGATAAAGCGGACCCGGCACAACTGCATAAGTCCAGAACTGCCGGGTGGTCTGATTGTGACGGGTATAAAAATCGAACATATGCACCGGCTCAGCAAAGAAATAACTGGATAAAAAAGGAACTGCATTTTCGTCCAGACTTCCCCTGCTGCTCCTGAGATCAAGGATCAGGGCATCGGTTTGTGCCACATATTTCATTGCAGCAATCAGGGTGTCTGCACAAAGATTCAGGGGGCCAAACATGGGAATGTTCAGATAGCCGATATTGCCGGGAAGAATCCTTTTCTCTTTAATGCCATAATTGTTTTCTGTAAGCAGGTTTTTTAACCAGCTGTTGCGGGAATCGGCTGCCGCAATGGTTCCTGATTTTACAGCGGGGCGGGGTTCCTCAAAAATAATTTTCAGATGCTGGTCCTTACATATTTTTCTCAGATTCAGGGTAAGCTGCTCCGCTAAGCTGTTCCCGTTCGTAAATGTATCGTACAATGCAGCATGCTGCCTGAGATAGGTGCTCATTTCGCCTGCTTTATCGGAAAAAACATAATAGTTCTCCAATACTTTGGCAATTGAATCGAAGGAAGCCTTCCTGGATTGAAGTGAAGATTGCGCAAAAAAAGGGACAGCGCCTTTTAAACAACAGATCAGCAAGAGCGTATATTTCACACGAATAAAAAATGGTTAATCGATGGGGAAATGATTGTATTGAACCAGTTCGTCAAAACTTTCCGCCGTTTCCGTTTGTATAGAAGCGTTTCCTGCTTTCACTACGGTTTCCTCACATGAAACCGGTTGAAAGATGAGCCAAACAAAAATGATGTAGGAAAGCCAATGAAACATGCTGAAAATTATATCTGCAAATTTGTTCGATAATCCCGAAGATGTCAATCACATAAATATGTGTAAATAATTGGCCCTATGCAGACAGTTCACCTGCCGTTTTGGGGATCAAATAAATCATTACTGCTTGATAATCTGTCCATTACCGCTAATCCGGGTCCTGATGACCCCCGGATTTCCCGAATAATATATTTTCCCGCTCCCGGAAACAACCACATCCAGCTCCTTTTCCACCACCCCGCAATAGATTGCACCGGAGCCGGAAAGCTCTGCCCTGGTTTTTTCAGATATCAGCGCGGATGCATGAATTTTCCCGCTTCCGCTGATATAGGAATCCGAAACAACAGTCCTGCCCGCAATCGAGATATTCCCCGAACCGTTCACCGAAGTCGTCAGTGTCTGAACCTGTTGATCGGTAATAATATCCCCGCTTCCATTCACCCGCAGCTCCAACTCAGTTCCCTCCCAGGAACCACTGGTCTGAATACTGCCCGACCCATTGACGTATAATCTTGTTAAGACAGCCGTATTCAATAATATTTTTGGGGTCTTCCTTGTTCGGATCTGATCAATTGTTGAATACCCGATTTTCAGCACCCGGTTTACCACACGTGCATTTATCAGCGGAACGATATTGTCTTCTGCCTCCACGAGCAGTAAACCAGACGGGCTGGTATTCCGCTGTACAGATACCTCAAAACTGCCGTCGATTTCAATTGCAGTAAATGTATCCAGCGTAATCGTCTGCTGAATAACATGTCCACTGCCACGTATCATTTTATTGCAGGCAGTAAGCTGAACCAGTATGGCTCCAAAAAATAGAAACAAAAATTGTTTTTTCATAATGCTGTTGTTTCCATACCAGGTTCAGTCTAAGCTGCGATATGGTGGATATTCTTTCTGCTAATAGTAACTGTATTCGTAGGTGATCACCACATTGGTGGTGCTGTAAGACTGCCTTCTTTTAGTCACATACTGATCTGCATCATACGTGTATTCGTTCCAGGTTGTTTCATAAACCGTTCCTGTGGCTCTAGCCTCCTCAATTTTCCGGGGATTGTTTTTCATAAATACAATTCCTTTCAAATAAATACCAGAGAAAGTGAAATTTTCCATATTCGGGCTGTTATCATAATCGCTGTACAACGTATTATATATCAAACGAAAATCCCCTCCAACCGCATCTTTTGTGAAATAACCCTGCTTGATGATATTACCCGAAGCCGCATACTCATAGGTCATCTTAGATTCAACCGGCATTCCGGGATCTTGCCTTGTTGGTTTTTCAATAAGTGAAACCAATTGATTCTGTGTGTTCATTTCGGGGAACAAACTGGAGTAACGACGATTATTGATGGCATAGGCCTGAATGGAATCCAGTTTGGTACCCGTATAATGATACAAAAGATATCCTCCTTCATTATTTACCCTTTTCAACAGGTTATTCTCGTATATAAATTTATTAGTTTGTACCGTAACCGAGTTCGTTGCCTGGTTATTAACAAACTGAGAAATCAACTGTGAAACGTCACCGTTGGCGCTGTATTCAAACAGTCGGAATTCCAGCGGATCATTCATAATTTTATAAAGCCTCTTGGCCTGCGGAGCCGGTACAGGGTCTTTGGGGCAGTCTTTTTTACAAGACACTGCCATCAATGAAAAAAGTACCAATACAATTCCTCCAACATTCAATCTTTTCATTCTTGTTCTTTTACTTATTATAATATATGGTCAATTTTTACTTCTTCGGGACGCTCTTCACCGTTCAGCACGAGCAGCAAATCAAAAAAGCGGTCCATGATTCTTTCAAATTTCATTGGAGTATTTTTTAGGGTGTTCAAAAAATTATTGTTGTCCACCAGCGCGACTCTGTTCCTCTTGTGAAGCGCTGTTTTGCCTGCTTCTAACCACATTCTTTTCGTTTTTTGCAAAACGCCAGGTGAAATTCAAGGAGAAGGTCCTGCTGTCGAATACCTGCCTGAATTTGCTATCGAGGTTCTGAAAGCGCTGATCAATGTTTACTTTTTGTGTTAATAAAACATCCCTTACAGAAAGGCGGATCGTACCCTTGTTTTTCAGCACCTGCTTGCTGATTCCTGTAGTAAGTGCCCACATTGGTCCTATAAAGGACTGACCAACAATCAGATTTTTATGATTGTAGAATCCACTGAGTTCTGCCGACCAGCCTTTACCAAGTTTAAACTGATTGTTCATATTAAAAGAGAAGCTGGTGAAATTTTCCTTTAATGGCGCTCCGTTAAAAAAACCGTCATACTTATTATTGAATACACTTCCGTAAATGCTTGTAGTTATTGTTTTATTAAGAGATTTATTGAATGCCATACTCAGGTTCCAGTTTTCACTGGAAGCGATGTTCTCTGTTTGTACATAACTGACTTTGGTTGAATCAATTTGTCTGAGCACATCGGTAATGATATCTGTAGTTTTGGAATAAGAAAGCTTGGTGGTCAGCATACCATTGTTATAACTGTGTCCCAGCTCAATATTCCAGGTAAATTGCGGACGCAAATTGGGGTTACCCTGATTATAGGTAAAAGGATTCAGGATCAGTTGAAACGGGTTCAGGTCTTTGTAGTTGGGGCGCTGAATTCTTCTTCCCGCATTGATTGTGTATGAATGTTTGTCGTTGTATTTATAACTGAGAAATACCGTTGGGAAAAGCTGGGTCAGGTTTCTTTCAAATTGCTGGTTGATTGTTACCTGATTCCCTTTCATAATGGTATTTTCTAAACGAAGACCAAACTGCGCACCCCATTTAGACCACTGTTTGTTCAGATTCAGGTAAGCTGCATTGATATTTTCTTTGTAAATAAAATGGTTGCTTCTGGGATCTTTTTCCCAAACACTTCCATTCAGGTAGGTAAACCGGGAGTCGCTGTTCGTTTCCACAATACTGGTTTTCAAACCTGCTTCAATCTTTGCGTTCTTTTTCAAAGGATGCGTATAATCGAGCTTAGCCGAATAAATATCGATGTCAGAGGGGTTCGTTCCTTTCAGGAGATAAGGGTTTTCTGCAGGTGAGCCATTTGCTGGAATAAAATAATTATTCATGCTTTGTATAAAGTCCGATTGATAATGAACATAATCCACATCTGCTCCCAACTCTTTACCCAGCGTATCCAGTCTGGTGCGAAAATTCAGGTTGGTACTGATGTTTTTATTGATCATGTTGTTCTGGGTAAGTGTGTTATAATTTCCGGTATGGAGGCCCGAACCATTGTAAACAAACATGTCTGTAGGTAAAACAAACTTGGCATCGTTATAAAAGCCGGAAACATTCAGGCCTACAGTAGTTCTTTTACTGGCCAGGTAGTCTACAGAAAGTTTGAGGTTCAGAGGGGCCCCGTTAATCAGCATGGAGCTTTTCTGGTCCATGACAGACAACAGGCTGTTATCTGTTTTGGCCCTGAAATTGCGGGTGATGTACATGTCGTTGAACGTCCTGTTTCTGTTATAGCTCAGGTTAGCAAAAGTGTTCCACTTTCCTTTTCTGTATCCGATGGTTCCATTTGCATTCCCCCTGGCATATACCCCCTGAGAGAATCCAACACCAATGGATCCGTTTAAGCCAACCAGTTTATTGGTTTTGGTTTTTATATTGATAATACCGGCATTGCCCGAGGCATCATATTTGGCCGATGGCTGTGTAATCAGTTCTATCTGGTCCAGTTGTGCACTGGAGAGCGACTTGAGGTAATTGGCTACATCGGAATTACTCATATAGGTAGGCTTCCCATCAATAAGGATCATTACGCCTGCTTTTCCCTGCATACTGATATTTCCGTCTTTATCCACACTAATTCCAGGTGCTTTTTCGAGCACTTCCAGAGCATTGGTACCAATATTAGACGGAGATGCCTCTACGTTTAAAACAGTTTTATCTGTTTTTACCTCAATCATCCTGCGCTGTGAACTTACCGTAACACCCTGAATTTCTTTTACCTGTACAGCAAGTTTTAATTCAACCGGATGCCCTTTCATCAAGACTTCACTAAACAATTCTTCATAGCCGGCAGCCACTACCCTTATTCGGTATTTATCCAGTGCAGTGCCAAATTCAAAAGAGCCGGATGCGCTACTTATAGTGGTTTTCACAATAGTATTACCTGTATCCTTATACAGATAAATGGCAGCACCAGACACAGGCGCTCCTCCGGCAGTTACCCGGCCGGACAATTCTGCAGTATTTTTTGCTTCGGCAAAAAATGCTAAAAAAAATGTGCAGAACGTAAAAAGAATTTTCATGTTTAAATTGTTTATTGATCAAAAGTTGTTTAAAACACACTTAGGTACAACCACATAAAAGAGTGAATTTTAACGCCAGGAGGCATGATAAAGCGGCATTAACATGAATTAACGCCGTTCATAATCCATACCTGCCATTCAACGGGAATCAGGAAAGCTCAGGCAGCGTCAGCACTACATATTTATGTGATAGGTGCTACTTACCGATGATTCTTTTCATTTGTATGAAATGACGTTCAGCATGTGCCAGTACAAACCACAATGCATCTCCTGATTTCAAACGGATAAAGGAGCTGAGTGACGTGGTTACACGGGTGTGGAGCAGATCTGCTTTTTCCGCAAGCTTTAAAAGGCTGTTCATGTGCTGTAAATGCTGTTCAAATTCAAGTAATACAGCAGCGCTATCCAAAGTTGCAGCAGGTGCCGCGCTGGAAGGAGCTTTCATTTTAGAAGCAATAGAACCGTCGGCCCGGGGTTTCATCATACGGATAAAATAGCCTCCCAGCCAGCCCGATTTAAAGTAGGGTTGTGCAGCCAGGTTTCTCTTTCTGCTCTCCCTGAACGCATCTTCGAGCCTGGGAAGGTACCATCTGCTGTAAAAATTCAGGTGATCCAGTACCTGTATTGCTGACCATCCTCTATTTTGGGGCGTTTGGTTTAAAACCGCATCAGGCTGTGCGGAGACTGTTTGGTGAAAATACTGGTCCATTTCCTCCAATGAGGTACGAAGGGATTGTAATAATTGTCTGGTTGTTTGCATAATCATTGATTTATGCAGCAAAATTCAACCGGGGCGAAAAAATAAATCTTGGCCTTCACCAAGATTTAGATGGTGATCGAATTCAATAATTTACTGAAAGTAGTAGCATCCAATCCCAGATAAGATGCCAGGTATTTATGAGGAATCATATTCAGAATATGCGGGCTTCTCTTCAATAGAGACCGAAACCGGTTTTCAGCAGAAAACACCATGACCTCTGCCTGGCGTCGGAGCACCCCTTTTAGTGCTGCAGCAGTTGCAAGCCTTACAAAACGTTCAATATTCGGGTATTCATTGATCAGCCGCTGAAATTCACTGTAGGATAAGCGCAGCATACTGCTGGCAGTAATGGCTTCAAAACACAGATCGCTTGGTTGCTGCAACTGAAAAGAATCCGGAACCCCGCTGAAGGAAGGTGGATAGGTAAACACCAGAGTTACTTCTCTGTGTGTATCGTCTAAATAATATGCTCTTTGAATACCTGATATTACAAAGTATAGGTACTTCTCCACCTCGCCTGCCCTGGTTATCAATTCCTTCCTTTTATAATTTACTTCCTGCCAGCTGCTGCTGAAGGCCTCCCACTCTGCAAAAGAAAGCGGATGAATGCTGTTTACAATTTGTTGAAGTTGCTGCGCAATACGCGAATCCATGATGTAAATTTAATTAATAAAGGCTCCGGAAAAATCCGGAGCCTTCTGCTTTATGAACCCTACTGCCATCACCATCACTGGTGATGAACCAAACCAACTTTATTTATTTTTCAAAATCTTTGCTGTTTTCATCTACTACAACTCTGCCTGTTGCCTTCTCCACTTTAAGGTTAATATCATCCCCGGAACGTACATAAATCTGCCCCTTATTGGAAAGCGACACTTTGCCTTTACCATCAATGGTAACATAGAGCTTGGGGGTATTCAGGTTGCTTTCGGTCTGAACAGTCACATTCCCGATCACTTCCAGGTACTCCAGCTGGTTGGCCGGCACCCTTACTGTAACCGGATTGTTTCTGTTTACAGCAGAGCCGTCTACCACCAGTTTGTTTTTATAAAACGTGGTACTTACCTGTTCAGCCTCTTTTGTATCAGCCACTTCCACCATTTTAGTGTCATCATTCACCAGAATGATATTCAGATTGCCCATCAGGGTTAATCTTTTGTAAGAGGCTGCTGAACGTTCACCATTGTTGTTCAGCGGGCGCATGGCAGGATTTGCAAATCCGGACAACGCAACTGCTGCTGTCAGGGTAAGAAGAAATAATTTTTTCATGATCGTCGTTTTTAATTTGTTTGATTTTTAATTCAGAACAAAAATGGTGTTTAAAAAACCCGCATACAACCGCACATTGATGTGAATATTTCCGCAAACAAACCCCATAAGAAGAAAAACAAAGCAGGATTTACAATTCATCCCTTCCAATAACCGTTTAAAAGTCGTTTAACGCTTTATTTAACAGCACTACGGCCACATAAACATGTGGTTTTATGCTCCGGACATCATTTATTCAAAACAGCTTATTAGATTTGTTAACATGAGAAAAACTGCCTTCCTGATTCTTTTACTAAGCTGCTTTCAGCCAATGTTTGCACAACAGGAAGGATTTGGATTCCTCCGTATTGGAACGGAAGACGGTCTTGGCATGGCCTCCAATGTGGCGTACAGCATTTATCAGGATGAGCGTGGATTCATGTGGGTCGGTACCGCCAACGGACTGCAACGATTTGATGGAAACCGGTTTATTAATTATGGTACCAGCAGGGCAGGAACAGACGAACTGCCAATGGCCGATCTGACTCAGATTATTCCGGGGAATGCGCACGAGCTGTGGCTGTTGTTTCCCACACGCAATACCGTTGGGTTGTTCAATACACAAAAACTGAAGTTTTCGCATATTCCGATACATACCACCCGAAGTATTCCGGCCAGAAGCAGCATGAAGTTATACAAAGACAGCAGAGGGAATATATACCTGCATATGCTGAAATATGGAATGTTGAAATACAACCCCGAAAAAAAAGCCTTTACAGATGATACTGAAATGAAGTTTCCAAAGGGTTGGATAAGCGAGCATTTTTTTTATGAGGATACGATTAAAAGGCAGTTCTGGTTTCCCTGTGCAGACAGTGGATTGGCTGTTTACGACATGGCCTCAAAAAAAATGTTCACCCGAAGAAACAACCCGCTCAACATTCCGCTGCTGAACGAAACTGTTTTTAACCAGGGGCTTTCAGAAATTCACATCGATAAACAAAGGCGCTACTGGATCTTCAATTGGGCAAACAAACACATGCGCAGGTGCTTTGACTATTCGGGTAAACAGCTGCCTGATACTGTCGGGATCAACTCCAACCCACAATACGAAGAAACTCGTTTTTTCTTTGAAACCAAAAATGGTGTTTTATGGCTGTATGGCAACAACAGCCTGTACAGTTTCAACAAAAGGTTAAACAGGTTCATTTATTACAAAAGCACATTTGGCAATACTCTGAGTATTCAGTACGAATCTGTTCACCAGATCATTGAAGACAAAGAATCCAATATCTGGCTGGCTACGGATAATGGTTTGTATATGACGGGAGAGCACAGCGGGCCTGCAGACATAAGTAACTATCTGTTCAGTGAAGAAAAAAGGGGCATTGAGATTACCGACATGATCGAGCTCGGCAATGGGGAGCGATGGCTCAGCACCTGGGGAGGTGGGGTCATATCCCTGAAAAAGAATCTGAAAAGTTATACGAATAAAGTATACGATCATATGCCACCTATGGGCGAGGAAAACAGGATCAATTACAGGCAAACCTGGAGTTTGTACCAGCACACAGATGGCAGGGTATGGATTGGTTGTCAGGCGGGGAAGTACATGATTTATGATACAGCGCTCAAAAAAACATATTTTCTGGAAGCCCGGGAACTGGAGAAATCAACCATCCGTTTTATTACCGGAGATTCTAAAGGGAATATCTGGATGAGCACCCAGCAGGGACATATCGCCAGATACGATGGCAGGAAGTTTACTGTAACCAAAAAATTGGGCACCATTGTTCGTAAAATACTCATAGACAATGAAGGGTTACTCTGGCTGGCCACTTTCGATCAGGGATTGTATTGTTTAAGTGCGGATGGCGCCCGGATACTCAGGCATTATACTTCCGGCAGTCCGGATAATTCGTTGTTTCAGACAGGTGGGGCAGACATTGATCAGCTGAACGACAGCACCCTGGTTTTTGCTGCCGGAGCAATGAGCTTCATCAATAAAAAAACCGGAAAAGTAAGATGGCTTACCATCGAAGATGGTTTGCCGGGCAATTCGGTTTTACGAATCAGGAAAGACGATAAGGGAAATCTCTGGATGATTACAAAAAACGGTCTCTGCCGGTATAACCCCAACAACAACCGGGTAACAGTATATGGCAGAAAGGATGGAATCATGATTTCCAACCTCACCACAGAGGCCGACCTGAAATGCAGCGATGGATCCATCATGTTTGGCGGGGCAAACGGATTTATATTTTTTCACCCTTCCGCTTTCACCAATAAAGTACAGCCGCCGGATGTGGCCATCACCGACTTTAAGTTACTCAATGCATTTATACCGGTCGACTCTTTACTGGGCCTCCCGGAAGTACGACTCCAGTCTTATCAAAATACTTTTTCCATCTATTTTTCTGCACTGAGTTATATGCAGAGAGACAAGCTCACCTATTATTATAAAATGGAGGGGATAGATAAAGACTGGATTAAGGCAGATCGGATAACACAGGTAAACTATTCGCACATTCAGCCGGGTAATTATGTATTCAAAACATATTGTGAAGACAACGACGGCAACAGATCAGGCAACATTGTTTCACTGAATATCTATATCAGGCCACCATTCTGGCGTACAGGATGGTTCATCAGTATTTTACTTACAATCATTGTATTGGTTGCTTACGGTATGCACCGGCTCAGACTCAATAAATTCATTGCTGTAGAGAAAATCCGAAACAGGGTATCCCGCGACCTGCACGACGATATGGGCAGCACATTAAGTACCATCAACATCCTGAGCTCAATGGCAAAAGCGAGGCTCGACGACAAATTAAAAATTGGCGAATACCTGAATAAAATTTCAGATAACAGCCAGCGCATGATGGAAGCAATGGATGATATTGTATGGAGCATCAAGCCAGCCAACGACAGCATGCAAAAAACAGTTGCCAGGATGCGGGAGTTTGCCACCAATGTATTGGAAGCAAAAAATATTGAGATTGAGTTCAGGGTAACCGAATCTGTATACGATGTTAAACTGGATATGGAAGCCAGGAAAGATTTTTTCCTGATTTTCAAAGAGGCCGTAAATAACGCAGCCAAGTATTCCAAATGTACCAAAGCCAGCATTACAATATATGAAGAAAACAAACGACTTTATTTGTCTGTATCCGACAATGGCATCGGCTTCAATCCCGATTTGGCAGACAGCGGAAACGGCCTCGGTAATATCCGGAAAAGAGCAGATGCACTTCACGGAAATCTCCAAATCATTTCAGGACAAGAGGAAGGAACTACTGTAAAATTAATTATTCCGGTTTCTTAAAGTTTCCATTGCATGAGTAGATTATTAAGTCTGAAATTCAGGTTTTTCACTTTCATAAGCATCACTATGCTCGCTTATGTTCACGGGTACAACCTGAACAACAACTACCTCTCTCCCTTTAGCATGGTAGATGAACCACTTACATTTACTACATTCTTCGAATACCTCACAGCCAATGGATTACTGCGATTCCGGATTCCTTTACTTTTTTTGATTTCCGGCTACCTTTTTGCATACAACGATCATCGGTCTTATGGCGCTACAATCCGTAAAAGATTTAAAACCCTGGTTATTCCCTATCTGCTGTGGAGCGCCCTGGCATTATTGTTTACCTTCCTGCTGCAACAAATTCCGTTTACTGCAGAAATTGTAGCCGGGAGCAGGATCGACCAGCTGGGAAACAATCGACCTTATATAGAAATAGGGTGGGCAGGAGTATTATCCAGATGGATCATGGCGCCGATTGATTACCCGCTCTGGTTCATACTGGCCCTGTTTGTATATAACCTGCTTTATCCATTTATCAGGTGGGTTTTAGCAAGAGCACCATTTGCATGGCTTCTTTTTACTTTTCTGTTGTGGCTAATTCTGATTCAGTTCTGGATCATCGACGGTTCCGGCTTATTCTTTTTCTCCCTTGGCATCTGGCTGCAGAAAAAAAACTACAACCCGGAAAAGAAGCCATCCTGGATGAGTGTTGGCGTTTCCTTTATTTTGTTTATTGGAATTTGTACCATCAAAACATTTATGGCTTTTGAACTGGATTCGGAACTGTTTTTGAGCAGGTTGCTGGTTGCAATTCTTTTTAAAATTGCAGTTTTATGCGGGTTATTGTCTATATGGTTCGGTTCGGATGAAGTGGTGAAATGGGCCATGAGCAAAAAGTGGTTTCACCAGCTGAGTGGATATGCCTTTTTTATTTTTGCAGCACATGTTCCGCTATTGCCCTATACCATGCATTTTGCCATGAAATACTTCAGCTTTTTGCCATATTACAGGTTAACACTGTATCTGGTGGTACCCGGTCTTATTGTGCTGTTTTGTATACTTTCCGGAAGCTTGCTCAAGCGGTATTTACCTAAGTTTTACCTCTTGCTGACAGGTGGGCGGGGTTTTTAATGGTTTCCACATATTTATGTGATTGTTTTAACAATTCTTTCTCTCTACTTTTATTAAATAATCAATGTAATGATCAAGGTACTGATATACGAAGACAATCCGCAGTTAAGAGAAGGGCTTACCATGCTAATAGACGGAAGTGAAGGCTTCCGGGTACTTGCATCGTTTAAAAATTGTAACAATGTGGTAGACGAAGTAGCTGCTTTCAAACCGGATTTGGTACTAATGGATATTGATATGCCCGGTACCAATGGGGTTGATGGCCTGAAACTGATTAGGGGGTCCAATGCAGATGTAAAAGTGCTGATGCTCACTGTATTCGACGACAATAAAAATGTATTTGAATCTATCCGGAGCGGGGCAAATGGATATATCCTGAAAAAAACCGCACCGGCCCGGTTACTGGAATACATAGCCGAAGCTGCCAGCGGTGGCGCACCTATGACAGCCTGCATTGCCACTCAGGTACTTAAAATGTTTTCTACCATGAATAACGAAAAGGGAGAAGACTACAACCTGAGTGATCGGGAGAAACAGGTATTGCAATTCCTGGTAAACGGCTATAGCTATAAGATGATTGCAGCAGAAATGATCATTGCAATTGATACCGTAAGAAGTCATATCAAGAAAATATACGACAAACTTCATGTAAACAGTAAAAGTGAGGCCGTGGCCAAAGCTTTTAAAGACAAGATTATATAAGACCGGGGCAAGGAAAAATAGTTAACTTTGTTTATTATAAAGACCACCTATTCCGGGTTTTCAGTGCCCGTTGCCTGGGAGCATTAAGGCAGCCGATACCCTGCAATAGAGATCCTTAATACCCCTGTTCTATGGATCTGGCTATCAAAAAACAACTTTTTATCGTTGGTGGCGCAACCTCCGGGTTGGGAAAAGCCATCGCCAACGAATTATTAAAGGAGGGAGCCTCTATTATAGCTATCGCAAGGGGAGAGGAACAGCTACTCGATTTACACAAGCAGACACCTGAACAGGTAGAAATACTGGCAGGTGATCTTTCCAAACCAGAAATACTGAACCAATTAATTTCGCTGGTCGGAGACCGGCAAATACATGGCATTGTTGTAAATGCAGGTGGCCCTCCCGCAAAAACCGTTTTGGAAACCACTTTAAAAGACTGGGACGATGCCTATCAGTTATTGCTTCGCTGGAAAATAGCGCTCGTACAGGCATTCATACCCAAAATGACTACTTACGGATACGGAAGAATCGTATTCATAGAAAGTGTTGCTGTAAAGCAACCAATCGAAAACCTGGTATTGAGCAATTCCCTGAGACTGGCTGTTGTTGGAATGGTTAAAACACTCTCGCAGGAAATTGCCGGATCAGGAATCACACTAAATATTCTGGGACCGGGATCGCACGATACCCCCGCTATAAATCGCTTGTACCAGAAAAAATCAGCTCAAACAGGACGCTCATTCGAAGAAGTAAAAGCAGCTTCCATCAGGCAATTGCCTGCTGGTATGCTGGGCAACCCGGCAGACTTTGCAAGCCTGGCAGTTTGGTTACTAAGTCCGATGAGCAGATCCGTAACAGGACAAACCATCACTGTGGATGGAGGAACCGTAAAAGGTACTTTTGGTTAGTTCTGTATTTAAAAGAATAACAAACCGAATGGCCATGATAAAGAAAACACTGGATGCTTTAGTGATATTTCACATCGTAAAATTCTCTGAGACCTGGAAAAGAAATGGCGAAACAATTACTGCTAAATACGGAATTACCACCCAGCAATGGCTGATCCTGCTCTTACTGGCAAAAGATCCGAATATCCTTTACTTCAGGTATGTTTCCCACAAAAAACCCATGATGGCAAAAGAAATAGCCGATGCATTAAATGTAAGCAGGGCAAATGTTACCAATCTGCTGAATATTTTGATCCAAAAAGGCCTGATAACCCAGCAGGAAGACAGAGTAGACGCCAGAAGAAAAAGACTACTGCTTACCCGATCAGGAACAAAACTGATCAATCAGGTTGAAAAAGAGCGGGCCTGTTACAACAAAAAAATCTTTTCCGGTTTTGCTATAAATGAAAAAAAACAGGTGAATGAATTCATAGACCTTTGCCTGGAAAAAATGTACACAGAAGCCAGCTCTCATTAAAAGCTATCTTTTAATGAGCAACTTATAAAATTTTTCGATTTCTGCGGTTTCAGCAGGGAGCAATAATTCGTTTTTCAGGTACTTGCTATGAAGAAAAATAACTCTTTTGTGCTGCGGATATTGCTGCAGTATAGCAGCTATTTTGCTGCCAATTACCTCATCCTTCAGGAAAAGCGGGCTGTTATTGGCGGCCGGTGCTTTTTCACGTGTATGCATTTTATTAATGGTTGCCTGCAAGGTGGCCAGCCAATTAACAGGAATATCAGGAACTTTTAATGCTTTCTGGTAAAGACCTTCCAATTGTTTTTTACTCAGGCTTCCCCTTTCCTCATATTGATGCATCAGGCTCATGATAAAAAGCGCATCCGGATTATAGCGATAGCAGGCATCCAGAATCTTACTGATGATATCCAGCCTTAGTTTAGAGGAACTCATTCACACAAAGATAAACCATCAGCGGCCCATTCAAAATCAAAAAAAAGTCAGACCGGAATATCCGGTCTGACGCAAAACCCAAAATTAACAACCAGTATTAATTTTTCTTTTGATTCATCCAATAAAGAATGTAAGGAACATTATACATATGCGTCCAACCAAAAACCCTCAATCCATTGGTATTTTTCCAGATCGCCTCACCTCTGAAGCTCTCTTTATCGTCTGGAAGGTGGCTCACTTTCTCCAATGCATCAGCCAGTTCTTTTTGTGTTTTATACGATTTAAAGTCTTTGGGAAGCGGATCTGTATATAAAATCTTTGAACGTTCCAATGCTTCATTCAGCAATGTTTTATCACCGGAAAACTCATACCCTACCGATAAACTGTGAATAGATGCCAGAAAAGACTCCATTTGGTGATTAATGGCCGGATTATCTCTCTCCCATTTGGCATGGGTGATCAGGGCTTCTTTAATCTTTTCGTTGCCGGTCATATGGTAGTATTTGTAGAGACCCTGAGAAATGTAGACCTGAGAATAACCATATCGGTCTATCACCAGGCTTCCGCCCTGATCTGTATTTTTCTGAAGCTCCAGCATCAGTTCAACCCTTTCTTTCAGCTCCTTACCATATTTTCCCTTTTTATTTGCATCATAGATTTCAGAAAGATTCCACACAGACAGGTACAACCTTCTTCCTCTCAGATCGTGCTCTCCCCATGGTTTGCGGATATACAGATCACCGGTTTGCTCTGCCACATCCAGTGCACGATGGTTACCTGTTAAATAATAAGATGCAATCCAGCCGGGCACCCATACGTGTGCACTCAGCAACGAGGTAAAGTGCTGGGCTGCATGTCTTCTGCCCATACCCACCAGCGGACTGGGTGTATATTCACCTCCATCTTTAAAGTTAAAATAGTCCACAGCATTATTGGTCTCACCCAAATACCTGGGCTGGGCCGGCCAGTGAATATTGTCTACATCCATGGTATGCTGGCTGGTTGCCTGGGCAGTGATGTAGTAATCCCTCTTGCCGGTACGCATGAATTGCATCCACCACATATAATCATTTGCAGGTTCGCCACTGTTCCAGGTATTCCACTTGTTTTTGATATAGTAAGTCTGGAAATCACCATAATCGATCATGCCGTACCATGGTTCCCATTGCTGGTTAAAACGCATCCAGTCGAATTTATAATCCAAACTGCGCTCCAGTTGCTGGTTTTGTTCAGATCTTGGTGCAAAAGATCCATACACTTTACTGTTTGCATATACTTCGGGAGAAGTATGAGAAACAGGCGGATCCATGAAATACTTAAATTGGTTGGTCAGGTTAGCTTCCGGAGTTTCAGCAGGGAAGAACTGGTAAACCATCTCGGTTGTTTTGGCCAATCCCTGCGCAAAATTAGCCATCATCTCACTGTCGAACTGATCGGAGGCCCTTGCAAAACTCATTGGATCTACACTGGGAGACCATATATAACTGAACAGGTTATTGTTCTTTCCCTGAATGGCAATTTCTTTTGGATATTCTTCAAAAAAGTTGCGGATACCCACTCCCACACCCCATTTTTTGTCGGTAAGGGTGATCCAGCCAGACATACGTTGTTTGTTCAACACTTCCTTTTGATTGATGCTGAGTAGGCTTTTGAAACCGGTAATCTGTTCTGTAGGTGTAGAATTTTGCAGTGGGGGAATTCTGCTGATATTGGGTCCGGTTTGCAGCAGAGACACATCCTGAGACCCGGCTAAACCTGCTTCAAATTTTTTTTCAGCGTCAGGATTCATCCAGGTTCCGTCGAAATATCCTGTCCGAATCTTTTTTTCTTCATCAAGCTTATAATTCAACATAAAACCAGCATCCGCTATCCGGTCGTTGGGCACCATCCATCCTGATGCGCCTTTCAATTTTTGCTCATCAATGATTTTTTTACTCTGTGTAGCAACAGCAGCATATTCACCTTCCTGCTTCGGGTGCATATCCGGCTCGCCGGTATATACAATTGAATGCAATACTTTAATATAAGACTTACCAGCATATGCATGAATGCGCATTACAAAAGGGGAAGTGTTGTTATCTTTTCTGCTATAGAGATAATCGCCTTCTATACGAATGATTGCATGCAGCGGGCCTGACCCCTTTTCCTGGGCAGTGTGCGTAATTTTTACGCGTGAAGTATCTATTCCTGCCGCATCCATGATGTCCAGAAAACTACCCCTGGTTTTACTGGATTCAGCAATCAGATCGCTGTTATCGAAACCATCTCTTTTACGGTCCAGCTCTACTTTATCGAGGAACCCACCACCAAGCCTGTTGATGGTAAACCGAAGTGGCCCTGTGCTTACACGAACTCTTCCATAAGGACGTTGGTTGTTTTCTACAACAACCCGGTCTCCTCCAAATTCTTTCCGGACAACATCTTTTCCGTATTCAAGTGTATAGCTGGAAGATTGTTCTGAAAAAAAGAATACCCAAATCCACTTAACACTTTCAGATGCAGGCGCCCAGGTATTTACAATGGTTATCTGAGACGGAATTTCTTGTCCTGCTGCATTCAGCACCCTCACCTTATCCGATGAAAGCAATTTCCCCTTTGCAAACGGAATTCCGAGCAGCTGTGGCGCACCGGTAATATTATTTTCTACCACAAGCGGCAGTTTTTCTGCAGCCGCGGCTCCGGTGAGCAGTAAGCACTGAATCAGCACAATACTTATCGTGAGCAGGCCAGTTTTTTTGAAGTTCATTTTCATATACTAATATTTAATAATGGAGGATATTGCGAGTGCAGCAGCACCTAAAACAGCAATATTTTCAGTATCCGAAATTTCAATTTTTATGTTTTTAAGGGAGTGTTTGTAGGGAAAAGATTGCAGTACCGCGTGCATGGAAACCTGAAAAAACGGGTAAGCTTCTTTCAATGAGCCGCCAAAAACAATCATTTCCGGATCATAGGCGTAGATAATATTTTCTATTGCCTTGGCCATATGTGTTCCGAACTCATCAAATATTTTTAACGCTCCGGGGTCTCCGGCCAAGGCCAGATCAAACACATTTTTTCCATTGAGGTGGTGTTTTCTCTGAAAAAATTGTCCTGAACAAGAATATTCTATCACACCATCTCTGTAAGACAACATTCCAACTTCACCTGCCCCACAGTTTCTGCCGCTGTATAAACGGCCATTCAGAATTAATCCGGCTCCCAGTCCGGACCCGATGGTAACAGCAACAATGTGCTGGTACCCTTTTGCTTTACCAAAATATTTTTCGCCCAGTGCAAAACAATTGGCATCATTATTTATAAAGACGGGTACAGAAAACTTAGATTCCAGCAGTTGTTTTAAATGGACTTCTTTCCAGAAGGGAAGATTTTGCACGTCATAAACAATACCCTGAACTTCATCCACCACGCTTGGCACTCCAACACCAATGGCTTCGAACTTAAACATCTTCAGCTTATCGATCAGGCCAAAAATCTGTTCCACAACGTCCATGTCCGTTCCCAAACGGTGTACTTCTGCTGTATGACAAACCACCATCTGGCCATCCAGCACAATACCAACTCTTATGTTGGTTGCGCCCATATCAATTCCTAAAACCGTGTGTTTGGTCATTACTTTTTTCTTTTCTTTTCCGAAAGGTTAGAAATCAATGGCTTGGCCCAAATTCCAATACTGAGAATATATCCAAAACTGACATACAGGAACAACATACCAGTCTTCAGTTGAAAATGATCACCAATAAATCCGATAATCAAAGGGACTACTGCGCCACCACATATTCCGGTAATGAGTATTCCCGAAAAAGAACCATGATGCTCCTTTACCGAATTAAGCCCAAGTGAAATAATAATCGGATACATAACGGCTATAAAAAATCCTATTGCCGGAAAAGCATATAGAGCTATTGTTGCTGATCCAAATAAAGCAGCGGTTAAAGAAATAATTGCTGCCATTGTAAATGCAATAATGATGTATCTGCTATCGAACAGCTTTACCAAAAACAATCCTACAAATGTACCCGCTGTCATCATACCCCAAAACCAGGCAATAATCTGTGCTCCGGTAGTTTGTGGATTATATCCGTGGTATACAGACAAGAACTCAGACATCCAGTTTGCCACTCCCTGTTCTGAACCAACATAACAAAATATGCCAAAAAAGAACATTACTACGGTAGGGTTTTTCAGCAACTGTACATGTGTAGCAAGCGCACCGGGCTTTTCGTCGTCGTTCAGTGTTACTTTAGGAAACCTGAACAGCATTATGATGCCTACCATTAATAAAGCAATCACAGCAAAAATCCAGTACAATGAAACCCATGGAAGCTGTTCCGGAACCAATCCGGACAGCAGCTTTAATATATAACTTTGCTTTGCCGGATTATTCAGATTTAATACCAGGTAAGAATATACCAACGGGCTGATAAAAGAGGCCAGCCCAAAAAACAACTGGGCAAGAATGGAAAAAAAGGAGAAATCAGCTTCTCCACCTGCCGTTCTTAATAAGGGATTGATCACCACCTGCAACATGGCCATTCCCGCTCCTATCAAAAAGAGCGAAAGGATCGACATGATGTAGTTGGGATATACGGCAAATAAAAGCGCCCCGGCAAATGAAACAACAAATGCACCAAGCATCACTTTCTTTTCTCCATACTTTTCTGTTAAAATTCCTGCAGGAATAGACATAACCCCATATGCTACAAAAAAAGCAAAGGGCAGAAAAGAAACCATGGTAAGACTCAGCTCATAAGATTTGATGATCTCTGGAATCAGCGGACCAATGATATTGGTAAGGAAAGAGATAACAAAAAAAGTGAGGACAACCAGGATAACCAGTGTATAATTCTTTTTCACAGACATTTTTTAAGAAATTCTGTTCCGGAACCGGGTGGTTCCGGAACAGAATAATTACAACTGGGGATAAGACATTGATTATTTAAAAACAGGGAACAGTCTGCGGATTTCGGCTTCTGACGGCTGACTTCCGTATTCAGTTATTTCGAAAGATTCTGCATATTTAAAGGTGGCGGCTTTTTCTTTGCCATACCACTTCTCCAGTCCGGCTCTTTGTTCAGGGCTCATTTTTCTGTCTACCCAGCGCTTTTTCAACCATTCTTTTCTTGCAGCAGGATCTGCAGGAACAGATTTGTCTACTTCACCGCCATTCCCGATCCATGGAAGCCACTCATACATCTGAGAAGTATGCTCATTGAGGCCATCTACCTTTTTATCGAGTACATCATCAATACCTACAACAATATCATGACTAAATGGATTGGGTCTCTTGAAATGATCCTGCATATACAGGAACACAGGATTCTTTTTCAGAGCCGGAACATCTGCTGCCACATTTGGAACTGCCACCATATAACTGGCATCTTCTACCACTTTACCGGCATTTCTGTGGTCAGGATGATAATCGTTTGGGCGAAGACCAAGAACTACATCTGCATTCCAGTTGCGGATTTCACGAATCACCTGCATACGAACATTCAGATCGGGCAACAACTCACCATCGTGATTATTCAACACAGTATACTCATCAATGCCGTACTTTTTTGCTGCACGCTGGGCCTCTTCTCTTCTTCTTTTACCCAACACACCACCGCCTTCCGCATAGTGGCCTGCATCTCCATTGGTAAGTGAAACAAACTTCACTGCCACACCCATTTTAGCCAGTAATGCTGCAGTTCCACCCATTTTTGAATCCGCATCATCCGGATGGGCAAAAATGGCAATTACTCTGATTTTATTGTCTTTTTTATCCTGCGCTTTCACTTGTACGGAAAAAGACACAAGCAGCAACAGGGATACTGTTAAAAAATTTTTCATAAATTTTATTAAAGGATGAATAATAAGGAGCAAACAGGTATTACTTAGAATCCTGCATTCTGAACTATTTTACCGCCAGATACATCAATTTCTTTTTGAGGTATAGGGAAGAGTAAGCGAACGCTGGATTCCGGAATGTTCAGGTGCTTGGCCATGACTGATTTAGCCATGCCAAACCGAAGGAGATCCTGCCATCTTTGGTTTTCAAATGCAAACTCCACGCGCCTTTCTGCCAGTAATTTTTCCTGGAATGTTCCCGGCGTTGCGGAGGAAATTGGTGCCAATCCCGCTCTGCTCCTTACACTATTGATCAGTGTATAGGATTCTGCAGTTTCTCCCAATGCTTCTGCAAGCATCAGTACCACATCTGCATAACGAAGCACTACCCAGTTGTTTTCTCCATCAAACGCAGTTGTTTGTGTGGTAATGTATTTGGTAACATAACTGGTGTCGGGCAACCTGTTATTTCGATAAATAGACTTTGCATATCTGAGATCTCCGGTAGCATAGGCGCTTACCAAATCACTGGTAATAGACATCTGAGAGTTTCCGCCACCTGCGCCACCAGACCTTCCGAGTATAGAAGCAAAATATTCGAAATAGCCACTTCCTTCTCCCTGACCACCCGATTTAAACTGTACTTCAAAAATGGATTCAGGTCCGTTTTCATTGGCACCGCCCCACAATCTGGCGTAATCTGAAACCAATGAATAGTTGTTGGAACTGATTACTTTACGCAGCGCAGTTGCAGCAGCTGTTTTATTACCTGCAGTCAGATATACTTTACCCAGTAAAGCATTTGCAGCGCCACTCGTAACACGACCCAGATCTACACCGGTGTATTTAGCCGGAAGCAGGGTTTCTGCCAGTGTTATGTCTGCGATGATCTGTTCGTACACCTTGGATGCACCCACCTGATTAACGGTGATTTCAGAAGGAGAGTTTACATCGTTCAGTTGCAATGGAATATTTCCAAATAAAACTGCCAGGTTGTAATACAGGAGAGACCGAATAAACAGGGCTTCTCCCTTAAACTGCTTCTTGAGTGCATCCGGGAAAGAGGCTGCATCTATTCTGTCGAGAATAATATTACATCTGGCGATACCCTTGTATGAATCTGTCCAGCAACCTGAAACTTCCGTTGCGGTGGTTATTTCACGATGTCTGTCGATGTCTTCCAGGGTAGACGCCACGCCAGAAGCTCCGGCGCCGTTAGCCACATTGTCGGAACGCATTTCATTCATCAGCAGAAAAATTCGTCCGTAGGTTCCGTTGAGCTGAAGCGCATCATAAGCGCCGCTTACGGCTACGGTAAAGTCTGCCTGTGTTTTATAAGAAGTTTGTACACTTCTCTGAGATATCGGAGCCAGTTCCGTAAAACTTTTCTTACAGGAAACCAGCATCAGTCCTATTGTACTGTATAATAATATTTTTTTCATAATACGCTAGTTGAATGTTGAATTAAAAGGTTACGTTAAACCCAAGCATGAATGTTCTTGAGATTGGATAAGCACCGTAATCTTCACCGGGTACCAAACTGTTGCTGGACTGCTGTTGCACTTCGGGGTTGAATCCAAGGTACTTGGTCCAGATAAACAAATTGGTTCCGGATAAATACACACGTACTTTCTTAGAAACCTTAGGCATCGAAAATTCATATCCTAACGTTAAATTCCTGAGTCTGATATAAGATCCGTCTTCTACCTGGAAGGAAGATGGCCTGAAGTTGTTACCATGCAGGGCAGAGTTTCTGTCTGCACGTGGAATAATCCCATTACCAGGCTGAGTCGGAGAAACCCATCTGTCGTTATACGCAGCATAAGAGTTGAAGTTTGCTTCTCCATTCAGCAGGTGACGCTGAGTCAGATTCAGTACTTCTCTTCCTTCTACACCCTGGAAAAACACGGTTAAATCAAAGTTTTTGTAACGGAACTTATTGGTAATACCATAAGTATAAGCCGGCATATAGCTTCCGAGTGTGGTTCTGTCTGCAGTGGTAATCTGACCATCGCCATTTACATCTTTAAACTGCAGGTCGCCCGGACGGGCACCACCCGAACCTACCAGCTTGTCTACAGGTGCGGCAGCAATATCTGCCTGTGACTGATAAATTCCTACTACCTGGTATCCGTAGTAACTACCAACAGGATCACCGATACGGGTAATATGTCTGATATCGCCGGCGCTACCAACACTTAAGATTGGATCACCCTTTGGTCCGAGTTTCAATACTTTGTTTTTATTGGTACTGAAGTTCAGGTCGGTAGACCATTGAAAATCACCCACCATATTTTTAGTAGAGAGAGTGAATTCAAAACCCTTGTTCTCTACTTCACCAATATTGGTTAGTGCAGTAGCAAAACCGGACGAAGAAGGAATCGTTACGTTCAGCAAGAGATCTGAAGTTACACTGCGATAATAGTCGATAGCACCATAAATACGGTCATTGAACAATCCGAAGTCCAAACCAATATCCAATTGTTTTTTAGACTCCCAGCTCAACTGATTGTTGCTCAACGTAGATCTTCCTATACCACTTACAATAGTTCCGTTCAGTACATAGTTACTGGCGCTCAGCAAACCAATGGATCCGTAGTTGGGAATCTGGAAGTTTCCTGTTAAACCATAGCTGGCTCTTACCTTCAGCTCATTTACAAAATCTACTTTTCGCATGAAAGCTTCGTCATCTATTCTCCAACCCACAGACACGGAAGGGAATACACCAGTCTGATTGTTCGCACCAAATCTGGAAGAACGGTCAGAACGGAATGTACCAGACAAAAGATAACGGTCTTTATAGCTATAGTTTACTCTTGCCAGAGAAGAAACGAGCGACCACTGTTCTTTTACACTGGTTCCGCCTGTTACAATACCACCGCCGATTGTTTGTACCTGATCATCGGGGAAGCTGTTGGCCTGAATCAGTCTCAGCTCATCAGACTGCTTTTGTGCAGTGTATCCGGCCAAAACAGTTAAGGAATGATTCTCTCCGAACTTCCTGGAGTAATCCAGTGTGTTTTCCCACAACCAGTTTACACCCTGAGAGGCGCTGGCCTGTGCAAACGGATCGGGTCTTGTTGCACCACGGTAAAGCAGTGTAACACCCTTATAATAAGATTGCTGATAGTTATCCAGATCAATACCAAGATAAGATTTGAAACTCAGGTTATCGAGGATATTGTATTTCAGATAGGCATTACCAAACATCCTGAAATTCTTGATGTTTTCTTTTACCGCCTGCATAATGGCAAGTGGGTTATCTGCAGTTGTAGTTGCACCACCCAGGAAAGACTGGTTGTCTAACTGATTGGGCGTTCCGTCTGCATTGTATGGCTTGATCACTGGTGAATGCACCAAAGCAGCATAGATGATACCAGGAGGATTTGCAGCGTAAGGACCATTGGCCGGTAAACGGTTATTGTTGGTAAACGCAATATTTAAACTGGATCCAACCTGTAATTTTTTAGAGATATCATCAATTACAGTTGTTCTGAAAGTGTACCTGTCGAATTTGGACCCTTCGATGGTTCCTTTTTCAGTATAATATCCGCCTGATGTATAGTAGGTAATATTATCCTTTCCACCACTTACAGATACATTGTAGTTAGAAATCATTCCTCTCGATAAAGTGAGATCCAGCCACTTGGTATCTGTGCCATCCCAGTTAATATACTTGTCGGGGATCCGGAAAAACAGGGGATCCGGATTGGGTCTTCCTGCATTGGTATTCGGATCGTACAAGGGATTGTAATTAGGGCTGGTAGAACTCGTTGGGTTATGGGTTTGCAGATAGTTGTTGTTCCTGGATTCTTTTGTATACGCAATCAATTCCGCAGCATTCATCAGTTTGGGCAGATTGGTCGCTTCCTGAAAACCAGTATAAGCATTAAAGGAAACCTGCTTTCTGTTTTTAACACCCTTCTTGGTGGTAACCATGATTACACCATTGGAGCCCCTGGATCCATAGATACCGGCAGCAGAAGCGTCTTTCAATACTTCTATAGATTGAATATCATTGGGGTTAATGGTAGTGAAAGGGTTGATTTTTGGTACAGCATACGCTTCGGTACGCTGACCAATATTTTGTTGCAGATTGGTATTGCTCGATATAGGCAAACCATCAATTACATAGAGTGGATCATTACCGGCAGAAATAGATCCGGAACCCCGGATTCTGATTACAGGTGCAGCACCTGGTTCACCGGAAGGTACAGAAATGTCTACCCCGGCAACCCGACCCTGAATAGCATTTTCAAAACTGGTAACGGCAATTTCTTTAATCTGAGATTCGGAGATACTGGCAATAGATCCGGTTACTTCTCTTCTTTTTTGTTTTCCGTAACCTACCACTACCACATCATCGAGCGCCTTGGTATTTTGCTTCATCTCAATATTGAGCTGCAGTTTACCGGTAATGCTTTGTTCTTTGTTCATGTATCCCACAAAGCTGAATACCAATGTACCTTTGAGATTGGGCACTTTAATACTGAACCGGCCATTCTCATCTGTTACCGTATTGATTCCGGTTCCTTTTACATTCACGGATACTCCCTTGAGCAGGCTTCCATCCTCCGCAGCAGTGATCGTTCCGTTGATTACTGTATCAGCATAAGCCACCCTCGCAGCTCCGTCAACGGAAGAAGGGTTGGAAATAATGATATTAGTATTATCAATAATCTTCCATTTTACAGGCAAGCCCTCCAGTATTTTAACCATTACTTCCTCAATGGTAGCATCTTTCACCACAATACCAACTTCCTTTCCAGCCGGAACTACATCATTGCTGTAGAAAAAACGAAAACTGGATTGTTTTTCAATGCATTGAAAAACTTTGAAAAGAGAGCTTTTGGAGGCGTTGATGGTGAGTCTTTCCTGAGCGAAGTTTTTTGCTGAAAGTTGTAGAGCAATAAGCATTAAAAAGACTGAAATTTTCATAGCTCTGATTATTTTCTTTTGAAAGGCATTACATGACTCTCTAAAAGGAAATGTTTTTCCCATAAATTTGCATTTGAGTTTGATTGAATACTTATTCAAAAGCTCGAATTTTTGAATAAGTTGGCTTACTTCAGGGGGGATTGTCCAAGATCCCTCCTTTGTTTTTTTTGGCTGCTGTGTTTACATATTAATGAGTTTATTCAATGATTAATGTTTTGTCTACGATTCTGTAATTGATATTTTTTGAATACTTGATAATTTCAAAAACCTTTTGCAGACTCACGTTATCAAAAACACCTGTGTACCTGTAGTTTCTTGCTTTGGGGTTATTGAATACAACTGTTACATCGTACTTTCTTTCAATTTCCTGGGCAATATTTTCCAGTGGTTCATTAATAAAGGCCATTTTATTATTTAACCAGGAGGTTTCTGCAACAAGGCTGTCTTTCTGCACGTAGGTAACAGAAGTTAGCACCACTTTATTGGTAGGCTCATTGGCAACCTGCTTGGCTGACTGTTCTGATGTATAAGAACTGTCTTTAGAAATAATCAGCTTTTCCAGGGGCTTCATCACAATGATTTCACCAGGTCTGTTGTTAACAGATACTTCAATTTTCCCCCTCATCAAAGAGGTTTCCAGCGCTTTATCCTGAGGATAATTGCGCACATTGAACGCGGTTCCGAGTACTTTAATATTGATTTTGCCTGTGTGAATAATGAAAGGGTGGGCAGGATCATGCGCTACATCAAAATAGGCTTCTCCTGTAAGCATTACTTCCCGGGTATTACCTGAAAAGTTTTCCGCATAGGTCAGTTTACTGTCTGTATTGAGCCATACCCCGGTTCCATCCGGCAATTTTATGTAAGATTTGGATCCTTTCTGGGTAATTACTTCATTGGAAAAGCCCTTCTTATTTCCACCGGATACTTCACTGGAATAGTACTGATATACAAAGAAACCCAGAAACGAAGCAGCTACCAGGCCGGCAAAAAACATTTTTCTTAAAGAAAATCCGGAAGTGTCCTGAGAAAATTGTGCTGTTTGGAGACTGGCCGTTTGCTCTTCAAAGTCTTTTTCCAGCTGAATTCGAACGGAATGCCCGGCGTATGCCTGTTGGGTCTGCAATTCATCCTCTTCACGCGAGCCTGCGGGCAACATCATTTGATCATGCAGGAAACGGAAAGAAGGTTCTATGGCCAGGATTTCCTCCAAATCGGTTAACTGCTGCTCGGTTGCATCTCCGGCAAGCTTCAGGCTCAGGAGATCATAAAAGTATTGTTCCGTGTGTTTATCCATGTTCTTATACGCATAGACTGGAAAACAGAACTTTACCGTGAAGCGCCGGAAAAATTTTTTATAAAAGGAAGGACTCCAGATCGGTCCGGATCTTTTTAAATGCCATCCGCATATGGGTTTCGATGGTATTTTGGGAAATTTCGAGCACTTTGGACACTTCCTTGTAGGAAAGCCCTTCTTCCTTGATCAACCGGAAGACCAGCTG
Source organism: Sediminibacterium sp. (assembly GCA_028687975.1). Classification (GTDB taxonomy): domain Bacteria; phylum Bacteroidota; class Bacteroidia; order Chitinophagales; family Chitinophagaceae; genus Sediminibacterium. The sequence continues at coordinate 4,969 of JAQTZD010000017.1, read as the reverse complement.
GCATTTTGGTGGCAAACTCAGGATCGCCGCTTCAATTTTTTGAGCTACCTCCGTACCAAGAAGAATTTTTTCGGGAGTATGGGTGGTATTTGAGCAGGAAATTTCTACCTCATCATCCAGCTGAAACGAAATCGGTTTTTTATTGGCAAGATGAGTTAATGCTGTATTTTTTACTGCGGTGAGCAGGTAAATTTTAAGGTTTTCAATCTGTGCAAGACGGCCACCCATCATCCAGATTTTCATCATTACATCCGAAACAATATCTTCCGCAACAGCCTTGTCCTGCGTGATGTTCAGGCTAAGGCGATACAAAGAATTATTGAAATGAAAGAAGAGTTTCTTATAGCATTGCTCGTCGCGCATGTACGCAACTTTGTTTTGCAGAAATAATATTTCCTGTGCAGTTAGGTTCAATTGATTCAGATAATTTATAAGACAATCGAAAACCCGAATGTTAAATAAATGTAAACAGAATAACATTAGAACCAAAAAAATTATCCACCGACTATCTTTTTATAGGTTTCCATGTCTATCGCTTTTTCACTTTTTGCAATCACCACCGTAGCAACTGCATTACCTATAAAATTGGTAACAGATCGCGCTTCACTCATGAAACGATCCACACCTATCAGCAAGGCAAGTCCTTCTATTGGAATAATTTTTAATGCGGCAATGGTAGAAGCCAGTACAATAAATCCACTTCCGGTAACTCCTGCAGCCCCTTTACTTGTCACCATTAGTATACCAACAATGGTAATTTGTTGCGACATAGACATATCCACATTAAAAACCTGTGCCAGAAAGAGTATCGCCATACTCAGATAAATAGTGGTGCCGTCGAGGTTGAAGCTGTACCCTGTAGGAATAATCAGACCAACAACTGTTTTATCACATCCGGCCTTTTCCAGCTTCTGCATCACCGAAGGCAAAACAGCCTCACTGCTGCTCGCACCAATAACAATAAAAATTTCCTCCTTAATATAACTAAGAAGTTTAATAAGACTGAATCCATAATATTTGGCGATTGCATTCAGCACCACAAAAATGAAAACGATAACCGTAATATAGAAAGTAAGCATAAACTTGCCCAACACGAGCAGACTGCTGATGCCAAACTTACCCATGGTATAAGCCATTCCGCCAAAAGCTCCGACCGGGCTCAGTTTCATTACAACGCCCAGAATATTGAAAAGTACTTTGTTAATGGTGGTAAAACTATTCACCAGGCCGTCCCCGGCCCCTTTGAGTTTCATTAATCCAACTGCAAATAAAATACTGAAGAAAAGGATTTGTATAATATCTCCCTTGGCAAAAGCACCGATAATATTTTCAGGAACTATATGCGCAAAAAATTCTGCCCAGTTCATGTCTTTTCCCTTTTCCACATACTCCGCTGCCTTATCTGTAGATACACCCTCAATATAAATTCCTTTTCCGGGTTTAAACACATTGGCAACAAACAGTCCGATAATGAGTGCAAGGGTTGAAACGATTTCGAAATAAATAATCCCCTTGCCACCTACACGGCCAACTTTCTTCATATTACCGGCACCTGTAATACCCAGTACAATGGTGAAGAAGATGATGGGAGCGATCACCATTTTAATCATATTGATAAATGTGTCACTGATCAGTTTTCCTGCAGGGAAAAAAGCAGGAAACATCAAGCCGGTAACAATACCCAATACGATACCTATCAGTACCTGTACATAGAGAATTTTCAGATATTTCATTGGATAAATGTAAAGGCTATATCAATGCATAGGGCAGCTTTTGATGATGTTTTTCACCGTTAAGCCTGTGTTTCTTTAAAGAAAGTGAATAAAAGTTCGGGCTGCGGTTAACGGTAACAGCAGAATGAAAGCAGGGTAAGTATTTCAGGAGGCTTCCTTTCAGAAAAGATTTTTTCACAGCCCCGGTTTACGAGCCGAAATATTCAGTAAAAACATTCCGCTAAAGAGTACAATAGCGGTCAGCAACAATAATTCATTAATTCCGGGAACCAGGGTGTAGGTCATTGCTGCTACTCCCTGAATCATGAGCAATAATTCATTCAGGATTACACCGGCGGTGAAAATAGCAACAGCGAGTCGCACATTCTTTTCCGGAGAAATTTGTTTATCTGAAAAAATATAACCAAGCAGAAAAAGTGTAATTACACCCAGCAGGATCAGGTGCAAATATCCAATTACAATGGGCCTGAAGCCAAATGCCAGCTGGCTGAGCGAGGGAATCGTAGAACCAAGCTGTAAGGTTATTTTCACCGTAAACGCTATCGCTGAAAGCGTCAGTAAAATTCGGGTGATTGGAACCAATAATGCCTTGAGGGATAGCCGGATAAGCCAAAACTGCTGAAGGATTTTAACCCAGGCATACATTTGAGCGAGCGCAGCTGCGACTACCAGAACATAGAGCCATACAGGCAGGTTCAGCCAAAGTGCTGATAAAAAATAAGCCGGTGCGCAAGCCCATAAAAACAAACGGAATATCTGCCTAAGTGTCCTTTGATCCGGGAAAATTCCCTGTATTTTATCCATCAGCAAGCCCATACAGGCAAATAAGAACCATCCGTTGTACTGGAAATGAAGAAAGAAATATACCGATAAAAGGTACCAGTTCTGGTGTACCACTTTATTGGCCATCATGAAGGCAAGACTAAATGCACCCAATGCCGACAGCGCATTGAAAACCAAAGCAGCTTTCAACCAGCTATGTGAAACGGTTTTAATCGAAAGTTGATTCAGGTCTTTCCAATAGATATAGGCAAATAACCAGGAAGCTATTATTGAAATCGTAGAAAATATAATAGACAAAAGGGAATACCCTTCTAACGTAAAAAAGATCAGCATACCAAAGGCTGAAATCAAATTAGCGTAAAGCAACCAATTGTATCTGGGAAAAACCCAATCCCCCTTTTGTCTGGAAAGAGCGGCTACCATCAATACCATCAGTGCCTGACTAACCCAACCTGAAAAAGCAAAATGGGAATGCGCGTGAAGCAGGTGTTTTTGATCCAAAAAAGACAGGGAGAAAAGAATTTTATACCGCAAAATCACCCCCAAAAAAGCAACCAGCATTAAATTGAAAAGAGATATGCGCAACCATTTGGAGAACATAGAACTGTTTTTGCAAAGAAAGCAAGTAAGACTTGGTTCTGGTATGATTCAGATCATAACTAGCAATAGACTTTTCCCTTATCCACGAGCAAATCTCCCTTTTCGTGCATTGTCCGAATGGTTCTGATGATGGTTTCTACCCTTAAACCGAGCATATCGGCAATTTGTTGGCGGGTAAGTTTAACCTTATTGCATTTGGTACAGATGTTCTTTTTCTTCTGCTTAAAATAATTGAAGAGCTCAGAAACGGCCCTTTCCGGATTGTGCTCTGCAAGTGCTTTCACAATCAGGAATTTGAACCGGATATTTTCGCAGAGTAGTTTACTGAAAATGAAATGAGTTTCCGGATTATCTCTCAGTAATTGAAGGAAGGTGGTTTTATTTAACCGGATGATCACAGAATCTTCGTTGGCCAGACTGGTGGCTGCATAGGGCGCATCATCAAACAAAGGAAGATCTCCAAATGACTCTCCTGGTTCTACCATTAATTGCAATATTTCTTTACCCTCATCATTAATATTTACCCAACGGATGCTGCCACTCACCAATTGATGATAAAACGAACAGTGTCCGCCTTCATTGAAGATGACTTCGTCCTTTGATACTTTTTTGTAAGTGGCTCCCCAGGCAAGCAATGTGTTGATATCGATTGTCATAAAAATTGGATAATTCTATACGTAATTCAAAAGTAGAACTATTCATCAGACAGGAGACAAACATGATATTTATCATGTTTATAGCCTTATGCAGCCTGTATTTTATGTTTTATGATTCTACGCATAAAATAAGGTTGAGGGACTTTGTACTCTTGTGCTGTTATTCAAAAAATAAAAACAGTCTATTATGAAAAAAATGATGTTGATTGGTTTATTCGGATTATTGATAGCATCCTGCGGGAGGGGAAATTCCCACAGTGAATCTACTGCTAATCCGGCGGAATCAGAAAAAAAAGAAACCACAGAAAACGGCAATCCCAGCTACGATCCCAACAGGGGAGAGGGCAAATTCAAGGATTTTCAGGCGGGTGCTGCACTGGATGCTGCTTTGGCCGATAATGGCAATAAAGTTTACGGCGTAAAATGCAGCAGTTGTCACAAAACCAATGAGGAAAAACTGGTAGGTCCGGGTTGGAAAGGCGTAACTGGTCGCCACACTGCCGACTGGATCCTGAATTTCATCACTAATACCGATGCCATGCTAGACAAAGATCCCAAAGCACAGGCTCAGCTGGAAATTTGTCTGGTTCGGATGCCTAACCAGAACCTCAGTGATGATGATGCCAAGGCGCTCTATGAATTTATGCGCAAAAATGACGGAGTCAAATAATTAAATATAAAAATAAAACTCATGAGAAATACTCAACTAAAAATCATCGCGGCCATCTGTGCCGGTGTTGTACTCAGTGTTGTTGGCTGTAAGCCAAAAAATGCCGGAAACGCCGTAAGTGCAGATGCTGCAGCAAAAGCCTATGTAGCCCCGGGCAAATACGACGAGTTCTACAATTTTGTATCGGGTGGATTCAGTGGCCAAATGAGTGCTTATGGCCTCCCATCCGGTCGTTTATTGCGTGTAATTCCGGTTTTTTCCGTGGATCCGGAAAAAGGATACGGCTACAGTGAAGAAACCAAGCCTATGTTAAATACCTCCCATGGTTTCGTACCCTGGGACGATTTACACCACACAGAACTTTCCCAAACAAATGGCGAAATCGACGGAAGATGGATTTTTGGTAACGCCAACAACACGCCCCGCATTGCCCGTATAGACCTGAAAACCTTCAGAACTGCTGAAATCATCGAAATACCCAACAGTGCAGGAAACCACTCTTCTCCGTTTATTACAGAAAATACAGA
>JAQTZD010000016.1 GCA_028687975.1 Sediminibacterium sp. | reverse complement strand
AAGAAATGGAATATGCCCATCCAAAATTGGGGATTCATACTCCATCAGTTCTTAACTATCTTTGAAAACAGATGCCAACTCTAATAACAGCTACTTACTCGTTTACACAAAGTATTTTACAGTCTCCTGAATTATCTGAATTCGATTTTTAAAATTGATGGCAAGCCTCCACCATCTTCTCCAACTGCTTAACAAAGTACAATGCAGCATCCCTCTCACTTGTCTCGTCCTGTATGATAATGGGCGTTCTTGATTGGCACCTAAGTAGCTGGACAGAATTGTATAAACAAATATCAGTAATTATAACGAGTCTATAGATGTAAGGATCGAGCGTATCAATTGATTACAGTATCATGATCTACATAGGCAGCAAATACTGTTCCCGGAGGAAATTTCGCCTGTTGTCCATGCCACAAGAGCCCCAGGGGTGTTACAAGTACTGATACAGCTGCAGTAGTAACTCCTCTACCCTTAGCATTGGATGCAACCGTACTTTTTAGTTTAATAACTTTGCCACCTGTTAAGTATAAATAGTCAATACTAAATTCTAATTTTCCTTTTTTACCAAAAGCTTTGCTTCTTGAAGCCATACTTACTGTAGCACTTGCCTTAGCACCGGGCCTCACAACAATATTATCGTCGATTATTATTGGTTCTGCTAGTTCGAGGTTTATTTTATCGCCAACTTTTAGTTCATTTCCCTTTAGTTCAACGATCGTTTTCAGTTTAACTTCTGTTCCTTCAGGAATAGTGATTTTTGAACTATCTTTTTGTGCAAAAACACCAATGGATGATAATACTAGAGTGAGGAGTAAAAAATGTCTCATAATTATATTTTGATTTTTTAAGGTATAACTTTTTTTTCAAATTCAATATTATTTTAATGTTTTTGCATAAACAAACACAGCCTCTATAACTTTCTCTAACTGCTTAACAAAACAGATCGCAGCATCCCTCTCGCTTGCCTCTTCATAAATAGTATTCGGCGTAGTTAATCCCACCACCAATAGATTATACAGGTGTGTTCTCACCTCGACCAGTTTCACATCTTCAAAGAAACTCCTGATAACAGGTAACGGGTCTTGCTTCTCTTCATCGGTTAATAAAATAGGCTGGTTGTAAAAATTAGAATGCAAATTGAAATTATGCATGGCAAATAGTTTGCCTGTACTATCGCATAAGGTTGTAAACTGGCAAAAAATTGTAGGAAGGTGTGCATAAAAACACCCAAGCACAATGAGCAGCAATATGCATATCGAAAGAGTTTGTAAGTTCTGCAACAGCAAATTCATTGCAAGGACGACCAAAACACAGTATTGTTCTAATAAATGTAGTAGCAGGGCCTATAAGCAGGCTGCAAGACGGGAAAAATTGGAGATCGCCCGAGTTGAAGAAAGTATTACCGGAAAGTTTAGAACAAAGGTAAAATTCCTGGAGCTGGAGGGTAAACAACTACTTACCATAACAGAAGCCAGTGCTTACCTGAATATTACCCATCTAACCTTGAGAAGGTGGATCAAGGAAAAGCGTATACTCTCTTCGCGTATAGGCAAGAAACACCTGATTAGAAAGGATTATCTTGATACCTTGATTCTGTAAAGAGGGAGCAGACCGAACCCTCTGAATTTCACGGTTATTATGATGTGGTGTAAAGAAATTAATTAGTTTTAATCTTATTATCTTTAAACTATGATAAAAGACCGCAAGCATATAAAGCAATCCAAAGGACTGCGTCTGCAATGGACAGCTGTGGCTGCTGAAAAGGTCTCGGTAGTTTACAGGTCTTCCTTGGACGGCCAGTTTCTTCAACCACTGCGTACTTTTGAAAATAAAAAAAGCACGATGTCGGTTCGTACTGATCATAAGTTATTGGTGCCTTGACCTTTGATTTTACAGGTTACGAATTGAAATTTATTCAGCGTGATTATTGTCATGATGCGTCTGCACATCTGGAGAGTTACATATTTAAATTTTTTTCTCCAATTACCAAGTACCACTATGTGGTAAGAGCTGAATATCACGAAACAGATATTTTTACAGTAAAGTTTTATTGTAAAAAAGATCGAGGTAGCGATTACAGGTATTCTATCATTATAAATAGGGGTGACCTTGGAAATGTAATTATGACTTGCGCAAAAGTTATACCTGAATTATTAATTCAATTTCCCAAAGCCTCATTTGCTTTTGCGGCAGCGAGATCATACGACCCAAGGTCAAAAACAATTGAGCCGTTATATCGAACGCAACGATATCGTCTTTATTGCGAAATGGTACCTAGAAAATTTGGAGAGCAAACATTTTCTCACCATACCAATGATGATATAAGTAGTTATCTTTTTACAATCGGCAAAGCAGCTTCGATTTGGATCAAATACAGGATATGTTTAAAAGTACTTATAATGGAACTGATTGGATTTAGTTTGATTATGTGAACCGTAATCATTCATGATTAATTAACTTATCAGTCTTCTGTTGTTACTATTCTGTAACTAATTCATAGGAAACTCACTGAAATTCGTCTTTGTTGTTTTTTGTATCGCCCACGATTTTATGAGCAATACTATTTATAAGAATTAATAATCGCTAGAACAATTAGTGGTTATTAAACTCCTTGTTTTAAGAAGCGTAGTCACTTTTTTAGATTGAATTTAAGTTATTGCTCAATGCGACACGAGATCCTTTAATAATTGCTGCCAAGCAAAGTCTAGCACAAAAAACAAGTCATATAGGTTTGAAGGTTTAATTGAGACTGGTAGAGGTATATTGGATATTCAGGTATCAATAGCCAATGTAAGTCGTGCTTTGCGATTTATGGAGTGCTTACTTAAAATGCTCAGATTACGAGGGCATAATGTAGAAGTTAATTCTCAGGGGGCATACGCCATAGTTGATGGTGAGAAAATTAAAATGATTTACAGAGAGAAATGCAAGAGGGTAGTTAGTACAAAGTATAGTTGGAATTCACATGAATTTCATGCCAATGGATTATTGTCTTTCAAGACTGACGGGTTTCATGGCGGTGAATGGGTTGACGGCAACAAGCAAATTGAGGAGTATATACCGGCTATTATTGCGAAAATGGAGATAAGTGTAAAGGATCTTCATAGAATGCAAAAGGAACATCGTGAACATATGGCCGAATTAGATGCTGAAAGACGAAAAGTTCAAACATTACAAGAGCAAAAGGATAAAGAACTTGCAGATTTTAAATCATTGCTCAGTGAAGCCAATCGCTGGAATAATGTGCAACTTCTTCGAAACTATCTGGAAGCTAGTGAGCAAAAAGCAAAGCAGACTAATACACAGACTACAGAGTTTGAGCAATGGCTCAATTGGGCTAAGGAAAAGACCGATTGGTATGATCCGTTTGTAAATTCCCCTGATGAATTATTGGCAGATATTGATAAAGTAAGTTTGTTGCCCAAGAAACCTTGATCAACTAAATATTTAGTCGTAAATTGGTACTATTCTGTCACTATTTTTTCTGAAACCCGCTAAAATCAGTCGAAGTCACTTTCTGTATCGGAAAGTAACGAGCTTCACCTATTACCCTAAAGTCAAGTAATAACTTTACTTAATTCTTGCTTATGTCAAGTAATAGCTTTACTTTTACCATATTAAAGTCAATCTATAACTTCACTTTATGGGTAAGAAGTCACTCCAACTGCAACAGCTTAACAGCAAAATGCTGGGCTTTGCATCCCTCAAACAGGTGGCATCGCCACCCACCGGATGGATAAAGGCCATCCGGACCGCCATCGGCATGTCTATGCAACAGCTGGGCAATAAGTTGAATGTTACCAAGCAGGGTGTAATGGATATTGAGAGGCGCGAAAAAGAAGGCTCCATTACAATCAAGTCCCTACGGGAAATTGCCCTTGCTATGGATATGCAGTTGGTATATGGTTTTGTTCCCAATGACGGATCGTTGGATGCTCTCATTGAAAAACGGGCTACTGAGTTGGCTACGCAAATTGTGATGCGGACCGCCAATACCATGAAACTCGAAGACCAGGTAAATTCAAAAAAAAGGATTGAGGAAGCCATAAAGGAAAGAGCTGCCACCATTCAAAACGAAATGCCTAAAATTTTATGGGATTAGACATAGAATACATGGATGGACAAACCCCCTTAGATGAAGAAGAGAAAGAAGGGCTGCTTATTCCTACCATTGCCACCCGCGGCGAACTAGACGAATTTGAGCAGCAGAACATAGAACAGGCCGTGCAGTGGACATTGGGACGTTCCTTTAAGCCGGAGACAGTTTTTACCGAAGCATTTGTGCGGATGGTGCATAAACGCATGTATGCCGATGTGTGGGCATGGGCAGGTGAATTTCGCAAGACCAACAAAAATATCGGGATAGATAAATGGCAAATACCGACGGCATTGAAATATTTGCTGGATGATGCTCTTCATTGGAATGAAAATAATACCTACCTGCCCGATGAAATTGCATTGAGATTCAAGCACCGCATTGTAAGCATTCATTGTTTCCCAAATGGCAATGGCAGACACAGTCGATTGATGGCAGATATCATCATCGAAAAAATTTATAAGCAACCTGTATTTACTTGGGGAGCAGCCAATCTTTTCGGAGAAAGCGATATTCGTACTGCATACTTAAAATCGGTGAAAGCAGCAGACAAGGGTGAATACAGTTTGTTGATGGCATTTGCCCGATCCTGATCAATTTTTTAATTTATTGAAATAGCGCTTAAAAAATCAAAGCCGGTCAGCATTCGCTGGCCGGCTTTTGTATACACCTGAAACAGACGTGTCGGGGGTTAGTTGTTCTCGTAGATATAAGTATATACAACAGGAGTTGACAAATTCAACCTGTTCTCGGTGTACTGCGTTACATAGCCCTTTTCATTGTAGAAGATGGCCGCATTAAAACTTGGATATGTAATGTCGTACACATTGATGTCATTCGCTGGATCGGACTGTGTCAGATTCTGAGATTTATGGGTGTAATTCCTGATGTTGTGTGATGAAATGGGAGCGTGCAGGTTCAAGGATTCGTCGTGCATCTGGTTCCACATAAATACAGGCCAGAAATTAGGCGCCTGCTTGTCGTCGTACTCATACTCAATGATGGCATACTTTAATTTAAAATTGGGATCACTGTCGCTTCTTTGTACCAGCCTTTCCACTACTTTTTCTGTTCCGCCTACCGTGCTGTATTCGTACAATATGTATTCAAGAAACCTCCCGTTGGTATAGGTGGCTACACTGTCTACTTTGTTCTGACTGTTGTAGTGATACACATAGCGTCCCTGAACACTCGGAGTTACAATTTTATAATCAATATCGATGCTGCTGACGCGGCTGGTGCCGGTTTCGTAGTTGAAAGTATAACTGTACCGGACATTGTTGTCTTTATCGTAAAAAATCTCTTTTACAGGAAGTTCTCCGGAATAGGTGATTTCTCTGTAGCCATCCGGAACGCCTCTTCTTTTGGTGTTGATACGTACCAGTTTGTTTTGTTCATAAATAAAGTTTCTTTCGAGAAATACATTTCCTGAATTAGGTTGGGTAGGATCAACATTCTCAAATTCTTTAAAACTGACCAGTCTGCTTTGTCCGCCTGGTGTTACAGTGGTAGACTCTTTTTTACAGGAGGTGCCGATCAGTGCTGCCACCAATGCCAGTGCGATCCATACTTTCTTTTGCTGCATCATAAATGAGTGAATTTTAAAAATGAATAAAGCGCAAAGGAACATTCCGCAACATGTCTGTTTTTAAGAAGAAGCACTTGTTTCATAAATTCCGTATTTACACGGATGCCCTGTAGTTTTCATGTTGCAAAGTCAATCTGGCAAAGAGTTTTCGGCGGTTCAGGGCGTACTAAGTAGAACTACGTAGATTTTAATTTCAGTACTTCTACAAATATTCAGGATACTACGACCTGCTACTTTTGCAGCCTTAAAAATGACCAAGCAAATGAAAAACAACATCTTAGCAGGAGCTATTGTAATGATCTGTCTCCTGATGCAAAACAGTGCAAGTGCACAGAACAAGAACAGTGTGTCAGAAAATGTAAAAGGTACCAGTTACCTGCAAGCCGGAATTGGTTTGGGTAGTTACGGAATGAGCGGCACAGGCGGTTTACCCATTACTGCATCTTATGAGTATGGTTTTGCCAAAAATTTCAGCGCCGGCGTATCATTAGGTTTTGTAAAAAAGAGCTTTTTGACCGATTGGAAATACACCTACCTGATTTTTGGTGTGCGTGGCTCTTACCATTTTAACGAGGCGCTGAAAGTGAATAACCCCAACCTCGATTTGTATGGTGGTGCGGGCTTTATTTACAGAAGGTACAGTTTGAAAACTACGGATGCAATTGACCCTGCTTATAATTATTCCGCATCCGGTGGAACCGTTGATTTTGAATTACATGCGGGTGCCCGTTATTATTTCGGCAAGCAGGTGGGCGCTTTTGCCGAACTGGGTTACGGAATTTCTCCGCTGCAATTGGGCGTAACGGTTAAATTCTAAGAATTTCTCATAATCAGATAACGGGCGGTCTGTTTGGATTGCCCGTTTCTATTATAAAGAACAGCATTTAAGTAAGCACTAACTTTGTAATATTTCAAATTATCAGGCATATGCATGCAAAAAAAATCCGTTTGGCAATTGTAGACGATCATACTGTGGTGATTGATGGTTTAAAATCCATGCTGGCGGGGTTCCCCCAATTGGAAGTGGTGTTTGCCACACAGAGTGGAACAGAGCTGTTGGCATACCTGCAAACAGCATCGCCGGATATTATACTGATGGATATTCAAATGCCTGAAATCAATGGAATAGACCTCTGTAAAATGGTACTGAAACAATGCCCGGATATCGGCATCATTGCATTCAGTAGTTTTGATGATTCCAATTATGTGAAGCAACTTTTCAGAAGCGGTGCCCGGGCTTATTTGTTGAAAAACTCCGGCAAGCAAATCATCCTGAAAGCAATTGAAGCTGTTATGGCAGGAGAGCAGTTTATGGATGAGGCTATTCAGAAAATATTGCTGCAGGAGAGTATTACGGGCCAGCGGCGTTCTATCTTTGATATACCCCTTACCAAACGTGAAACGGAAATTGTACAGTTGGTGGCAAATGGCCTCTCCAACCAGGAAATTGCCGGTAAACTCTTTCTGAGTCTGCGTACAGTAGAAACCCACCGGATGAATGTGAACCAGAAACTGGGGGTTAAAAACAGTGCTGGACTGGTGAAGGAAGCCATTAAACGCGGATTGGTGGATTGATCAAATAATGTATACCTTGAAAGATGTTGTCGACCCGGCATATCATTTTTTTAGAAGTGGCTTCCAGGCTTAGCTTTTCCGAAGCCAGTAAAGCATTGTTCATCAGCCAGCCAGCCATTAGCAAGCATATTAAATCACTGGAAACCTATTATAAAACACCGCTTTTTGAGCGGAAGGGCCACAGTATTATTTTAACGGATGCGGGAACAATTCTCTTACAGAAACTAAAAGAAGCCAGGAAGATTCAGCAGGATGCTGAGTTCGAGATCAGTACACTGCAGCAAAAGATCAATGCAAAAGGCCAATTGCATTTGGGCGCCAGTACCACAGTGGCTTTATACATTCTCCCCAAAATTCTTTCCGCGTTTCACAAGCGGTATGCCAATGTGAAGATCAGTTTACTGAACCGGAATACCGACACCATCATAGAGGCACTTTTACAAGAAGATATTGATATCGGTATTGTTGAAGGGAAAAAGAAAAGTACTTCCCTTGTGTATAAACCTTTTTTAACCGATGAAGTAGTGGCAGTATGCAGTAAAGACAGTTTCATCGCCAAAAAAAGATCTATTCAGGTCAGGGATATCCTGCATTACCCTGTAGTGTTGAGAGAACAAGGGTCGGGCACATTAGCTGCTTTAAAAGACAGTCTGGGAAAAAAAGGAATCAAGTTGTCCGATCTTAAAGTGAGTGTTGTTTTAAGTGGCACAGAGGCCTTGAAAAATTTCATTAAAGCAGACGACTCTCTAGGGTTTTTGCCAAAGGGGTCTGTGGTAAAAGAAGTGGAAAGCGGTGAACTGGTAATAATCAAAATCGACGACTTTAAAATCGTCAGGAACTTCTATTTTATTCAGCGACATGGTACGGAAAACATTGAATTGAATAAACTGTTCATGAAAGTATGCACTGCTTCATTATAACATTATGTTATAGGCTATAATAAAACATTGCGATTAAGTTATACTAGGCCTTCTATTTTTGCCGGATGGAAAAGAAAAATTTGCATCCTTCGCGCATCAGTAAAATGTATTGTTCCAACTGCAATAAGCAGTATGATTATCATGTGGCACAAACTTTTGCCACCTGTTGCAGTAAGCCGCTCCTGATTTCCTACGATCTGGATACTCCTTTTCCGATTTCCCGCATCAGCAACAGACCCCAATCGATCTGGAGATATGTTGAATTACTTCCTGTGCTGGATGAGGCCAATATTGTTTCTCTGAGCGAAGGGATGACCCCGGTTTTTCGACTGGAGCAATTAGCTGCAGCACAGGAATTTGAAGGCTTGTATCTGAAAGATGAAACCAATAATCCTACCGGATCATTTAAGGCCAGGGGGTTGAGTGTTGCCATTTCAAAAGCAAAGGAACTGGGTATTCGTAAATGCATCATTCCTACGGCAGGTAATGCAGGCGGTGCCCTGGCTGCTTATTGTGCCAAAGCCAATATAGATGCAACGGTGATTATGCCTACGCATACGCCCAAAGTATTTAAAGACGAATGTTTGTTGTATGGTGCAGAATTAATTCTCATCAACGGATTAATCAGTGATTGCGGAAAGAAAGCTCAGGAGATGAATAAAGAAGGAGAATACTTCGATATGTCTACGTTGAAAGAGCCCTATCGGTTAGAAGGAAAGAAGACCATGGGCTATGAAATTGCAGAGCAGTTTAACTGGGAACTGCCGGATGTGATTATCTATCCCGCAGGTGGCGGTACCGGGCTAATTGGTATCTGGAAAGCGTTTAATGAAATGAAGGAAATGGGATGGATCAAAGGGCCTTTCCCTAAAATGATTGCCGTTCAGTCGGCCAAATGTGCGCCCATCCGGGAAGCGATGCAGGATCCCATTCACTGGAAAGACAATTTTACACCTGAAGCCACCATTGCCAATGGATTGGCTGTGCCCTATCCATTTGGAATGGATCTGATGCTGGATGTGTTGAATGCATCTCATGGTGAAACAGTTCAGATCGGTGATGAAGAGATCATGAAAGGGGTACTCGAGTTCACCAGAAAGGAAGGCATACTGATTTCACCCGAAGGAGCCGCTACCTATATGGCGTTTCAGCAGCTACTGCAATCCGGTATAATTACCAAAGGTCAGAAAGTACTGTTGCTGAATACAGGCAGCGGTTATAAGTATATGGAGAATATGATTCAGTAATGAGGCGTTTTTTTATACAGTGAGTCCATTTTGTTGTAGTAATAGCCAATGCTGTCTTTTGAATTGCTTTCACTAAATGACTTAAAAAAAACAGATTCTTTATAAAATGATAACTGGTTGGGGGTTGCGTCTTCAAGCAAAAGTTTTCTGAATAACGCAGCTTCGGTGTATGATTGCTTAAAACACATCGGTATAAACGTTATTAAGAAAATAACTTCATAGAATATAATAAATATCAAAGCAGCACATTTCAGTATTTCAATAATTCTTGATAGCATATCATTTTAATTTTAAAATTACCAGCACAATAGAACAAAGAATAAATCCTATTAAGGCAATCAGCATCAACCGCTCTTTTATTTTCTGTATCATTTGTTTAGTTTACTTAATCGTAAGAATCTTCATCACTTTTTTCGATGAAGCATATCTGCCGAATTTAGATATTAAGATGTTGCTTGAGTGAATATACCCATTAAGCCGGAAACCGGGGTTAACTGATTCCTAAAAAAATGAGTTAGCCGATCTTTGCCTGATGCGCTTTTTTGGCAACTTCATGGATGCGGTCATCCATGTCTTTCAGGCTCTTTATCAGATCGTTGAAGAGCGCTTTTTTATCCTCGATAGAAATTTGCGGATCTTTCAGCAATTTAGTTATGCCCAGCATATTGGCAACCGGTGCCCGAAGTATATGTGATTGCAGATAGGCAATATCGGTGAGTTCCTTGTTCTTTTTTTCTACCTCGTGTAATGATTCAATCAGAGATTGTTGTTTGCTACTCAGTTCCTGCTGTAGTTTCTTTTCTTCCTCCAATGATCCCTGCAAGCCATACAGCAGCTGTGGGATGAATGCGGTAGACAGGAGGCTTAAAAATACCAGGTTAGACAATACGGCAATCCATTCGCTCACAGATTCTTTGTTCGTATGAAAGATGGGGGTTAGTTCAAAATAAATAATGACGATGAAAACGATACTGATGGTGGTATTGATCACAGCATTCCAGTAGGCCCTTTTGGTTGGGAAAATGAGTATGCTGTATATGCAAGCCGTTTGCAGGTACAGCAGGCCTGCTCCATGTAACCCGGTGAGGTAGGTTAAAATACAGCCTATCAGGTAGGCTGTTGTAATGAACAGTATTTTTCGGGTCTGGATGGAAACATTGGGAGCCCATGCTATAAAAACCACACCTGCCAGTGTAAACAGGTCTGCGTAGAAAATGATGTATTGCCGGGTAATGAACGTGTAATAAATGCCGGGCAAAATGGCAATGAGGCTAAAGGGTACCAGGTAAATCACGGTTACCGCAAACAGTTTGTTTCGCCAGTAACTCAGGTCTTCCTGTGGAGTTTCCGTAGGGAATAGATTTCGGAAAATATGGGTTTTGTAGCGTTCCCAGATAATCATGCTAACAAATTATAATATATGTGTATATAAAGTTAAGTCAACTTTGCGAGAGTATTTACTTTAGTTTAACTGCCATTATCGGGAAACCGGATCTGCTTAAACAGTAAATAAATAAAGACAAAATTATCCTTAATTATTACCTTTGCCGCTCAATAATACGAGCAGCATGCAGGATCTCTCATTACACAGGTTTCATATCCCGGTTATGGGGCTGGCATACACCATTGATTCTCCCATTAAAGTGGCCAGATTTGGTATTAATTCCGTGATTTCCATTGTAGAAGACCGGTTAGTAGAAATGATGCGGAAAACTTATTATCCCAGTATCCATAAAACCTATTATCCAATTACCACACAGGAAGATGATTACCGGGCCAAAAGAATTACCGATTACCTTAACCTGGTCAATACTATTGTTCAGGAGCAGGTAGATAAACTCCGGGATGCTGCATTTGAGGCCGGCTCCGAGATCGTTAAATATTTTGAAATGCTGCCCGACACCAGCACGGTAAAAAAAATGTACCGGCAAATGATGGAGCTGGATTGTGAGGCGGAAAAAGAGAAATTACAGGAACGCCTGCGTAAGTTGATCCGGCCGGGTAGTATTGATGTGAATATAATGACCAAGCTCGATCTGGAGCATCCCGAAAAAGACGGAACCGTTCAACCGGATCGTTCCGAAGCGGTTACAGCATTGCGCGGATATGTAAAAAGCGATCTGAAAGGTTCTTCGATCGTATTTTCTGCAGGAATGAATCCGCGCTTGTACACTTACCTGGAAAACTGTCCGGAACTGGATATGCAGGAAGACAGAACTTTTGCCAAGAAAATTATTATTAAGGTCAGCGATTACCGCTCAGCCTTAATACAGGGTAAGTTCCTCGCCAAGAAAGGCCTCTGGGTAAGTGAGTTCCGGGTAGAGTCGGGCCTGAACTGCGGTGGACATGCTTTTGCGACCGACGGGTACCTCCTGGGGCCAATACTGGATGAGTTCCGGCAGAACCGGGCCGAACTGCAAAGATCTTTGTTCGAAATCTATAACGCGGCAATGGTAAGAAAAGGAAAGGCTGCGCTTCAGGAGCCACCTTCACTGATTTTATCTGTGCAGGGTGGTATTGGAACTGCGGCAGAAGATCAGCTGCTACATGAGCATTATGGATTTGAAAGCACCGGCTGGGGAACCCCGTTTTTGCTGGTTCCCGAAGCTACAACGGTAGATGAAGACACACTGAAGAAACTTTGTACCGCAAGGGAGGAAGATATTATCCTGAGTCATCATTCTCCACTGGGCGTACGATTCCATTATCTGAAAAGAACCAGTTCCGACAAGGAAAGACTGGAACGGATACGGCAGGGTAAGCCCGGAAGCCCCTGTACCGAAAAGCACCTGGCAAGTAATACCGAGTTTACCAAAGACCCCATTTGTACCGCGTCTGTCAAATACCAACAGTTGAAAATTGAACAGCTGAAATCAATGGATCTTCCGGAACAGGACCGCAAAAAGCAAATAGACCAGGTACTCGAAAAGGAATGTCTGTGCGTGGGGCTCAGTAATGCGGCTGCTATCAATTATCACCAGACCTTTGTAAAAAACCTGGAAGCTGTTACGATTTGTCCCGGACCTAATATTGTCAATTTCTCCAAAGTGGTTTCGCTGGAAACCATGGTGAATCATATATATGGCAAAACCAACATACTGATGAATGCCAACAGGAGTCATATGTTTGTGTCGGAGCTGAATCTGTATATCGATTATTTACAGAACGAACTGAGCAGCGAAAAGCAGGAAGAGCTTACACCCAAGAAGAAAAAATTCTACGCAACATTTTACCAGAATATTAAAGATGGAATCAGCTATTATAAAGAACTGGATTCCATTCCGGCAAGTGATCGGGAGCAATTTCTGAAGGATCTTGCCTATGCGGAAGTTGCGCTGGATGGTGTAAATTACAGGTATGCTTTAAATTTTAATTAAATGAAGAAAACCCAGCAAGCAGAAATACTGGCGCCTGCAGGTTCATTCGACAGCTTACAGGCAGCCATTCAGGCCGGAGCAGATGCTGTTTATTTTGGCGTGGAGCAGTTGAACATGCGTACCCGTTCCTCCAAATCATTTGAGATTGCTGATATAAAGAAAGTTTGCAGTATTTGCAGAGAGCACGGTATGCGCGCATATCTTACCCTCAATACCGTGATGTATGAGCATGATATGCAGCTGCTGAAAACCATCTTGAAGGAAGCAAAGAAACAGGGCATAGACGCGGTGATTGCTGCGGACTTCTCTGTGATTGAATACTGCATCCAATTAGGAATACCCTTGCATATTTCCACGCAGGCCAATATCAGTAATATTGAGTCGGTGCAATTTTTTTCCCGTTTTGCAGATGTAGTGGTGCTGGCCAGGGAGCTTACCCTCAAGCAGGTGGAGCATATTTCGAAAGAGATCAAAAGAAAGAAAATCAAGGGGCCTTCCAGACAGCTGGTGAAGATTGAACTCTTTGTGCATGGCGCTTTGTGTATGGCCATTTCCGGTAAGTGTTATATGAGCCTTCATACCCAAAATGCTTCAGCCAACCGCGGCGCCTGTGTACAGAACTGCAGAAGGCCATATATTGTAAAAGATGCGGAAAGTGGTGAAGAGCTGATGATCGATCAGGAATACATCATGAGTCCGAAGGATCTCTGCACCATCGATATTCTGGATCAGGTGATCGCAAGCGGGGTAGATGTGCTGAAGATCGAAGGCCGAACCAAGGGCGCGGAATATGTACAGACAGTTACGAAATGTTATAAGGAGGCGTTGGAAGCGGTTTACGCGGGCACCTATACACCTGAAAAAGCAGCAGTATGGAAGGCCGAGATGGAAAAAGTCTACAACCGGGGATTCTGGGAAGGGTACTATCTGGGGAGAAAGCTGGGAGAATGGACTTCCAGACCGGGCTCGGCTGCAACCGAAAAGAAAATCTATATTGGCAAGGGAACTAAGTATTATCCAAAAATCGGGGTAGGTGAGTTCCTGATCGAATCCGGAACACTCAAAGCCGGTGATACACTCATGGTTACAGGACCTTCTTGCGGAATGGTCAAAGAAAAAATGGAGCGGTTATTTGTGAATGGAGCAGAGGCCGAAGCTGCTGTTAAAGGAGATAAGATTACTTTTCCATTTGCCACCAAGGTAACCGCCAGCGATAAATTGTATAAAATTGTGGCAGCAGACAATGAATAAAATCATTCACTACCGAAACAAATGTATTGGTTGTGGTGTTTGTTACGAACAGCAGCCTGAGCTCTGGCGTATGTCTAAGCGGGATGGAAAAGCTACCCTGCTGAAAGCCGTTGGAAAAAAAGAAGTTTTTATTTTAAACATTCCTGCCGGACAGGTGGCCAAATCGCAGGTGATTGCGGAAGCTTGTCCGGTAAGGATCATTAAAGTACAATGAACGAACGCATCAGTCATTTTATAGCGCAACAAACCTGTGCCAATATTTGTACCCTCAATGAAAATGGTACTCCCTATTGTTTTACCTGTTTCTTTGCGTATAACAGCAAAGACCAGTTGCTGTTGTTTAAGTCTTCCACGGACACAACACACTCCATCAATATTTTACGGAATCCTGTGGTAGCCGGAACGATTCTTCCGGACAAACTCAACAAGCTGCAAATTAAAGGGATACAGTTCGAAGGAACCATACTGCCATTTGATCATCCTTTGGCAAAACAGGCAGCCACCGACTATTATCTGAAAAATCCCATGGCCGTTGCGGCTCCGGGAGAAGTATGGACTATACAGCTCCAAAAATTGAAATATACCGACAACACCCTTGGTTTTGGAACAAAACTGCATTGGGCGCGCGAAACTACAAACGAACAGTAAATCAAACAGTTAGCAGGTTTGGCAGGAAGCAGGCCGGAAAGGATTGTCAGGCAACTGTAATAATTCGAAGTAATAAAAGTATTTAAATACTTTTATATCAAAATAAGAAATAGCTTTGTGGTATCATTAAAAAATCAAAAGCTATGACCACTACTACAGAGAATATCCTGAATGTTACCCTGCTGGAACCCAAACAAAAGCATCCAACCATTTTTGTCCGTTTTGATGAGCTGATTGAGGGCGAAAGCTTAACCATTCACAACGACCATGATCCTAAGCCGCTTTATTACCAGTTACTGGGAGAAAGGGGCAATATTTTTGTGTGGGAGTACCTCGAAGAAGGCCCTGAATGGTGGAAAGTGAAAATATCCAAACGCATCACCGGCGAAAACGATGAAACACTCGGACAAATTGCGGCTAAAGATCTGCGTAAGGCGCAGGTGTTTAAGAAATATGGTTTGGATTTTTGTTGTGGTGGCAAGAAAACAGTGAAAGAAGCTTGTGCCGAAAAAGGGTTGGATGTTACCAAAGTGGAACAGGAGCTGCAACAGACAGATCGCCTGCCTTCTTCCCGGCCGCTTCCTTATACAGACT
This sequence comes from Sediminibacterium sp., assembly GCA_028687975.1. Taxonomy (GTDB): domain Bacteria; phylum Bacteroidota; class Bacteroidia; order Chitinophagales; family Chitinophagaceae; genus Sediminibacterium. The sequence continues at coordinate 23,965 of JAQTZD010000016.1, read as the reverse complement.
GGAGCCTCGACTTCCTGGCAGATTATATTGTGAATACGCACCACAGTTATGTAAGGAAAAATCTTCCTGATATCAAAGCCTATGCAGAAAAAGTTATGCGCGTGCATGGAAGCAGGCATCCTGAATTGCTTCGTGTGAATCAGCTGGTTCTGGAAGTGTACAACGAACTGATGGCACATTTGGTGAAAGAAGAGCAGGTGCTGTTCCCTTATGTAAAAGAATTGGTGGCTGCGCAAGGTGGCGGTGCAACAAAGCATGCAGCGCATTTCGGAACCGTGCAGAATCCGATTAATATGATGGAAATGGAACATGAAGTGGTAGGCAAAAACATTGCAGAAATCAGGGAGATTACCAACAATTTTACCCTGCCCGACGATGCTTGTACCAGCTATAGTTTACTGTACCGTATGCTCGACGAATTTGAAGAGGACCTGCATCTGCATATTCACCTGGAAAACAATATTCTTTTTCCTCAGGCAATTCAACTGGAAAAACAAATCAACAATTAAAACCTTTTACCATGACAGCTCCATCTCCCATAAAAAGACATCCTGCGATCATTTCTTTTTCCAAAGACCATCATTTTGGTTTATTGCTGATCTGGAAAATCAGGCAGGGATTGTCTAAATCGATTCCGGCGGAAAGAATCAGTAAATATGTACTGTATTTCTTTAAAGAAGATCTGGCCAGTCATTTTAAGGAAGAGGAAGAACTCCTGTTCAGCAGGCTGGCTTCTGATGATGCTTTAAGAAAAAGAGCTGAAGCGGATCATGTATTTATTTATTCGCTGATCCGGGATATTGAAAACAATCCTTCCGATGAAGTATTGCTGCATCTGTTTGCCAATGAACTGGAAAAGCATATCCGTTTTGAGGAAAGAGATCTGTTTAATCAAATACAGGAAGTATTGGGCGTAGATGAACTCCTCGGGATCGCAAAGCGATTTTCGAGCAGTAAGCACGATATAGATGAGCAATGGCCTGATATTTTTTGGGAAATCAAAAAGTAAAATCATGAAAATTCCCCGTCCGCGTCCCTTTCAGAAAAGAGTAGTCATTGTCGGAGCCGGATTTGCCGGTCTTACACTGGCCAGGAAGCTTGATGCGGATTATTTTCAGGTAGTGCTGCTGGATAAGAACAATTATCACCAGTTTCAGCCCCTGTTGTACCAGGTGGCTACAGCAGGACTGGAACCCAGCAGCATTAGTTTTCCTTTGCGAAAAGTGTTTCAGCGGAAGAAGCATATTGTTGTCCGGATGACAGAGGTACGGTCCATCGACCCGGCGCAGCAAAAACTGCAAACAGAATTGGGAGAACTGCATTACGATTACCTGGTACTGGCTCAGGGTGCTGCCACCAATTATTTTAATCTTACGCAACTCCAACAGCATGCCTATTCCATGAAATCTGTTTCGGAAGCCCTGCTGTTAAGGAATACTTTGTTGCAGCACTATGAGCAGGCGCTCAATGTTACGAATCCGATTGATCGTGCAGCACTGTTGAATGTGGTGATTGTTGGCGGCGGTCCTACCGGTGTAGAACTGGCGGGTGCCATTGCCGAAATGAAAAAGAAAATTCTTCCGAAAGATTATGCCGAGCTGAACTTTAAGCAGATGCATATTTATCTGCTGGAAGCAGCTCCCGGATTACTGAACAGGATGAGCGCAGCTTCGGGAACATCGGTCAAAGCTTATCTGGAGGAATTGGGTGTGGAGGTACAAACCAATACCTCTGTAAAAGATTATGATGGATTCAGGGTACAACTGAGCAATGGAGATTGCATCTACAGTAAGAACCTGATCTGGGCAGCAGGAGTGAAGGGGGTAGTGATCCCCGGTATACCTTCCGGATCTATTGCAGCAGGTAACCGGATTTTGGTGAACGAGTACAATGAAGTACAAAATGCACAGCGGGTTTTTGCTATTGGAGATATTGCAGCAATGCAAAGCAGTGAATGGCCCAAAGGACATCCCCAGGTGGCACAGGTGGCGATTCAACAGGCAGGTCTGCTGGCAGAAAATCTTCGCAGAATAGTTGCCAGACAAAGTCTCGTATCTTTCCAATACAAGGATCGGGGCAGCATGGCTACTGTGGGGCGTAATCTGGCTACTGCAGAAATTGGCAGGGTGCGTTTGAAAGGATTTATTGCCTGGGTTGTATGGATGTTCATTCACCTGATGTCGATCATCGGGATCAAGAATCGCCTGCTGATTTTAGTGAACTGGGCATGGCAGTACTTTACTTACGATCAATCACTTCGTTTGATTATACAACCAACTTCAAAAAATAACACAAGTGTAAAACATGAGCAAACTATCCACACTTCTAATCGCGTCAGCGTTCCTGCTGGCATGTAACAGTCAACAGCACGAAGGCCACGAAGACCATGAACATGCTACGGACAGCACTCCGGCGGCAACACCCGCAGCGGAAACTGCTTCCGGCAACACCGGGATCGTATTAAACAACGGCGCTAAATGGAAAGCCGATGCAGCCACCAACGAAAATGTTGCCTTGCTGAAGGGAACCATTGCCGCTGCGGTGCCGCAGGATCAGGCCGGCTATCAGCAAGCCGCTGAAAAATTGCAGGAAGGGCTGAATAAAATGGTGAAGGAATGTGCCATGAAAGGACCGGATCATGAGGCCCTGCACCAATGGCTGGTGCCATTGATGGCGCAGGTAAAAGCATTGAAAAATGCAGGCACTGCAGAACAGTCTGCTAAAATATACCAGGAGATCGGTCAGCAGATCAACCTGTATTCTACCTACTTTGAATAGCGCTATCATGAAGATCAATGCCAATACGAAAATTGCAGCCTTGCTTAAACAGCATCCGGGAGCCCTGGATGCCATTACAGGCATTTCGCCCAAATTCAATAAGCTTCGGAATCCCATTCTTAGAAAAGTGATAGCAGGAAGAACCAGTATTTCCATGGCTTCAAAAATTGGGGGCTGCAGTCCGGAAGATTTCTTCAATGCATTGGAGCCGCTCGGCTTTGAAATAGACCGGACCGTGGAAGCCCGGGACGAAGTGGTCAATGAGCGCATGCCCGATTATCTCCAGCAGATTCCTTCTTCCAAAATAATTGAACTGGATGTGCGTGCATTGATCGATTCAGGAACGGATCCCCTGAATCATATTCTGAATAAAATCCGCGGGCTTCAGCCGGGAGAAGTGCTGAATATCATCAACAGTTTTGAACCCACACCGTTGCGTCAATTGCTCGGTAAAGAAGGGTTTGAGTCTTATGTTAGTGCAAAAATGCCAGGGTTGGTGCACACTTTTTTTTATAGAACAGAAGCACAGGGTACAGCTCCGGTTGCTTCCATGCAGCCACTTCCATCTGTTTCGGATTCAGCGGTGGGCAAAGCTACGTCGGCAGATTGGGATGAAGCCCTGAACCGTTTTCAGGGGCACCTGGAAACCATTGATGTGCGGGAACTGCCCATGCCACAGCCGATGCACAGGATACTGGAAGCGCTGGAAAATTTACCTGTGCATCAAGCCCTCCTGGTACACCATAAACGAATTCCGGTGTTTCTGTTGCCCGAACTGGAGGAAAGAAAATTGAGTTATCGCATCAAAGAAATAGATACAGATCGGGTAGAACTGTTAATTTACAGGGATTGATATGTTTGGAGGAGTAAACGATACAGCTACATCTAATACAACCAGCCACCAGGTGGTATTGCCATTTTACGGGTATGCTTCACTGGCCTATCTGGCCGCAACCCTGCTGCTGGTATTTTCTTCCAATGCATTTACCGGTCATTATTTTCATCCGCATATTCTGGCCATCACCCATATCATGGCGCTTGGCTGGGGTACCATGATGATCCTGGGAGCCAGTTACCAGCTGGTGCCCGTATTGATTGAACGAAAACTGTACAGCCCGGTAATGGCACAGATTTCTTTTGTGCTGGCCGGTTTGGGTATTGCGCTGCTCTGTTATGGTTTTTATGTATTTGATATGGGATGGCCTGCTCAGTATGGCGGCTGGCTGATTTTGTTTTCGGTATTGCTCTACCTGCTGAACCTGGCCATCAGTATGTCTAAGAGCAAGGAAGAAAATGTACATGCATTTTTTGTTTTCACTGCCACATTGTGGCTGCTGGCAACGGTTACGGTTGGGTTGTTGCTGGTTTATAATTTTACCCATCAGGTACTGTCTCACGGATCGCTGGATTATTTACCCGTGCATGCGCACCTGGGTATTGCAGGATGGTTTCTGTTACTGGTGATAGGTGTTGGTTCCAGGCTCATTCCCATGTTCCTGATTTCCAAATACAGCCATCCGCAGATGCTCTGGTGGATCTATGGGCTCATCAATGGAGGCCTGCTGTCGTTTATTGGATTTTTCCTGTATTCGGATAACCGGGTCTGGCTGTTGTTGTCTGTAGCTGCTGTAGCGGCCGGCTTGGTGTTGTTTGCACTTTTTTGTTTCCGTAGTTATCAGCAACGCATTCGTAAAAAAGTAGATGATCCCATGCAGTTTTCCCTTTTGTCTGTACTTATGCTGTTTCTGCCCCTTGTATTTCTGGTGGTGATTGTGCTCTTGCTTATTTTCGATCCTGCCGGAAATACGGTATTTGTTACCGCATATGGTTTTGTAATCCTGTTTGGTTGGATCACTGCCATTATTCTCGGAATGACTTTCAAAACCCTGCCGTTTATTATTTGGAATAAAGTATATCATTTACTGGCGGGCAAGCAGAAAACGCCCAATTCGAAGGACCTCTTCAATGAATCCGTTTTCAAATGGATGAGTCTGGCCTATCTGGCGGGGTTTGTATTGTTCTGCGGAGGAATTTTATCGCAAAACCAGATTGTATTACACGCTGCTGCCGTATTATTGCTGGTCAGTTCAGTTTTGTATAACTGGAATGTGATCAGACTGTTGCTGCACAAACCCGCTGTGTTATGAATGTAATTACCAATAACCAACTCAAAGCCACTGTTGCTCTTGCTGCATTACAGGATGTGGTGGATCCGGAAATCGGGTTGAACATCGTAGACCTGGGTCTGGTGTACCAGATTGATTTTGACGAAGCAAACCGGAAAGTATATTGTACAATGACCCTCACTACACAGTTCTGCCCCATGGGAGAATCCATTACACTTGCGGCAAAAGAAGCGCTTAAAGCTTGTTTTGTTGGCGATGAAGCAATAGTGGAACTGAGTTTTGATCCGCCCTGGAACCACGAAATGATTTCTGAAACAGGACGCGAATTTTTAAATAATCAATAATGCTGAGCCTCACCTGTAAAACAGCCATCAAGGCGGTAATCTATCTTGCAACCAAAATGGAGACCGGTGAAAAAGCCGGTATCCGGGAAATCGCCACCTTCATCAACGCCAGTGAGCATACCGTAGGAAAGATGTTGCAAACACTGGTAAAGGAGGATGTGATCAACAGTATGAAGGGACCGAACGGTGGGTTTTTTATAACCGGAAAACAGAAAAATCAATCCCTGCTCAAAATCATTCATGCCATCGACGGTACCGAAATATTTCAACAATGTGGTCTTGGCCTGAGCAAATGCTCTGCCACACATCCCTGCCCGATACACGATGACTATAAAATCATCAGGGATGGGTTTAAAAATATGTGCCAGCAGAAAAAAATCAGCGATTTACTGGAGCCGGTTAATGACGGCCTTGCTTATTTGATGGGATAATTTTATCTGCGTCTCGTGCCAGCTGCTGAATGGTGGTATGTTCAAACAACTGAATCAGTTGTTGTTTAATGCCCTTGTATTCCGCATGCATGGGGCAGGGCATGGCTTCGGAACATTTCTTTAATCCCAGCACACACTTGCCCAGCACACCGTCTTCTTCCATTACATGCAGAATGTCCCGTACTGGTCTTTTTTGTGCTTTGCTGCTTAAATAAAAGCCGCCACCGGGTCCGCGCACGGAGCTGATGATTCCGTTGTTGGCGGTCAGTTTCTGCAGAATTTTGGCAGTAAAGGACTTTGGTGAATTGATGGCTTTGGCAATTTCTTCAATCCCCAGTTTATTTTCTTCGCTGCTTTTACGGGCAATATAAATGGTGGCCCTTAATGCATATTCAGTTGCTTTTGAAAACATAGTAGGGTTTTATTTAATGCCGGTATTTTCCCATTCTGCATAGGAGTCGCTGGTTTCATAAATTTTGAGCTTTCTCAGCAGCATATTGGCCGGTAAGGCTTTCAGCAACATATTCCGGATGTATAAAAGAATGTTTTCCGCTGTTGGCTCCATCTTCCATACAATCAGGTTTTCCGGCGTGCCGGTATTGGGATGTTCTGCCAGAAAATCTTCGGATAAAATCAGGTGATGATCAAATTGGTTTACAATGATCTCATTCACCATTTTTTTCAGGTCTTTGAAATCAATTACAAATCCGGGCTTAGGAAGGTATTCCTGATCCGGAATTTCTGATCCCACCGTTACATGCAATACATAGGAATGCCCATGAATATTTCTGCAATGCCCATTGTATCCGTGAATGGCATGAGCGGTTTCAAACCTGAAAATCTTAGTTACTTGTAACATGTTGATCTTTTTTGAATAAGGAAAACAGAATCAGCAGTATTCCGGCTGCCAAGGTAATTCCTGAAATCAGAAATACCATAAAAAACGGATGTAATTGCTGCATCATACTGGCAAAAGCTGGAGGATTTGTACTCATTTGCCAATGAGCCTTCCAGATACCCGCCACAATCAGGGAAAGCCAGAACAACAGTAAAGACGTATTGGCCAGCCAGAAGCCGGTTTTGCCCATGTTGTTGCCCTGTTGCTGATGCTTCAATATATCGGAAACTATTGCCAGCAGCAGCATGGTGTTGATGCCAATGGTGGTTCCCATGGCATGAGCTACAGTAATATGGGTTCCGTGGGTATATACATTGATTGCAGGCACAGACATGCCAATGGCCAGAACCAGGTTCAGGAATACCCAGATATCTGCTGCAAACAACAACCGGTAACTGGCTATATGCCGGTACTTCAGGGCCGTTGAAAGACTTTGTTTCCATTCCCAGATGATTCTTCCGAGCAGGAACAGCTCGGTCATGCTGACTGCATAACTGATTTGCCTTACATAGGTATGGGTTGGAAGTGTATAAATATGGTGACCCCAGTTGAACATGAGGTTGAAGAGCCCTATGAAATAGAGCGCGAATGCTTTTTTGCTGAAAGCCGTGCTTTTGTCACCGCTGATTTTACACATCAGGTAAGCAGCAGATCCATACACCAACTGATTCCAGGAGCCTACCATACTGCCATAAGACTTCCACTGAATGGTCATGTCGTTAACAATGTGCCGGCGGAAATAGGGTAGCACCCACAGGTAAGATTCAGTAAAAGTAAACAGGAAGAAGACAATGCCGGTAAGCCACATCCATATGTATACGGGTTGTTTCCTGAATGAGCCAACAGTGCGAATGAAATTGATGAGCAATAAGATCCATGCCAATACAATCGGAATGGAAAGATAGGGTGGATACTCCCAGTATTCTCTTCCTCCAAATATACCGGCGAGGTAACAGGCCATGATCAGCAGGATGGAAATGCCCAACAGGTAGAACTGTATTTTGACCTGTACAGCCGAATACATGCTTCGTTTGCTGTGTTCCTGCACATAGGTGAAAATGGCGCCGGTTGCGGTAAGTATGATCCAGAACAGCACCGATGAAACATGAAGCGGACGGGTCCGCTCGAAAGAGAGTATTTCTTTCAGGTATCCGGGTACCACGTATTGCAGCCCTCCGATGATGCCGAACAGCATACCAAATGCAAGCAGTATAATGCCGAACCTGATAAAATATACCGGATAAACCGCTTGCTTACTGGTTGATGAATCCATTTTGCTGTATTGTAAAGGTTCTTGGATCTGCATTACCGGAGGCATCCAGGTGCCGGAGATAATTCATGAGTTCATTGATCTCTGTTTCTGAGAGATGATAATTGGGCATGATGTTGGTGCCGTTCTGCAGAAAAGCCCGGATATACGCAGGCCCTCTTTTGGAATAGCTGTTGGTCAGGTCCGGACCCAGGTAACCACCCAGACCGTAAACCTGGTGACAGGCTCCGCAATTGTATTGCTGCCAAAGCAGTTTGCCTTTATCGGCCGTATGCAATGGCTGCTTGTCGGTAACAGGAAGATCTGCATATAAAAAACAGGAGTAACCTAAAAAAGCGGCTACCAGTATTCCTGTGATGCTGTATTTGGCGCGGTCCTGCAACATGAATTGGCAAAATAATTAAGGACAAAAATATCCTTTATTTTAAATTTCAGCCAATTTTTTTTAACTCCGGGTTAGCGCCTGTTTATTTCCTGATCAGTTCGGAGATTTCAAATTCGAGGTAGGCAGCTACCCCGTTTTTTTCAGAGGCATTCAATTCTATTTTTCCATTCATAGCCCGAACCCTGGACCGGAGGCTCATTAGTCCGATACCATCCGATTGTATTTTATCGGAATTGAATCCAATCCCATTGTCTTCGATAGAGATGCAGAGCAGGCCGTTTTGCTGAGACAGCTGTACAATGGCCTGTGTAGATTTGGAATGCTTTACAATATTGTTGATGAGTTCCTGTACAATCCGGTAAACAGATAATTCAAAGGCATCGGAAAACCGGTCGATATCTCCCCAGGAGTCATATTCTATGGTAATGGTTTTGCTGTTGTTGAGGTTGTTGCAATACCTTCTGAGCGCTTCATCCAGTCCGTGCTGCAACAATATTTCGGGCATCAGGTTGTGCGAAGTTTTTCTGAGTTCTCCGGCTGCTTCGTCCAGTAAACGGATGCCCTGTTGGTATCCTTCCGCTTGCATCAGTATTTCTGCTTCCGAAGGAATACTGCTGAAATGCATTTTCACTGCAGCCAGCATTCCTGCAACCCCGTCGTGCAGATCTCTTGCGATCCTGCTCCGCTCTCTTTCTTCCCCTTGCATGGTGGCTTGCATCAGTTGAATTTCCTTTTGTTGCTGTAGCGATTTAAGCTCCCGTTGATGAGCCTGTTTTTTATTTCGAAACTGCAGGAAAAAGAAAGCAGCAACGGACATGGCTACTGCCATGCCGGCAAAAGTAATATACATATAGTTCCGGCTCTTGTGGAGTTGGAGGTCTTTTTGTGCCGCCTGGTATTTGATTTCCATTTCTGCTGCAGCTCTTTTTACTTCCTGGTTGGAAGTGCTGTCTTTGTAATGAATGTATTTCTGAAAATAAGTTAATGCCTGTTCAGGTTTGTTTTGTTTGCTGTATGTTTCGGATAACACTTTATAGATGATGGTAGATTGCCGGATCAGCCCCCTGCTTTCAGCAATTTCCAAGGCCTTGTTCAGGTAATCAATGGTATGCTGGTGGTCGTTGGTCAGGGCATATCCATCTGCCAGCCCGATGGTTCCATACAGGGTAAACTGCATATTATTGGCCGCCGTTGCTGCCTGTACCAGTTCCCGCGAATACTGAATGGTTTCGGCAGGTTTCTTGAATTTCCGGTAAAAGTCTATCAGTCCGGCATTGGCAATGAACTGGTTGTTTCTGTTCTGCTGTGCATGAGCCAGGTCACGGGCTTCTTTGATGTATAGGTAGGAAGCATTAAAGTTATTCTTGTTGGCCATGTAGGAACTCATTCCATAAAGTGCTGCCACCAGCGAAGTAGTATCCCTGATTTCCCGGGCAGTTTGCAATACTTTCCGGTAATAGAAGGCGGCTTTTTCATAGTTCTCCACCGTAAACAGCATGGTGCCCATCTGATTGTATGCATTGTTGAGCCTGTTTTTGTAAACTGTTCCTTCCAACAGCCGGATGGCTTCGGTGAGGTGGTTCATTTTAAGGTTCGCATTCCCGATTTTATCCGCCTCTACGGACAGATTCAGATGACATACGGCAATCCGTTCCACCTGGTTGGTTTTGCTGAGGTATTCCAATGCTTTATCGAATCCTTCCATTGCTTTGGCATTCTCCATCAGTTGTGAATGTCTGTACCCTTTGTAAAACCAGCCCATTCCAATATAATACGGTTCGTCCAGCGTCTTGCTCAGGCGGATCAGCTGTTCATTGGCATAGGCCGCTTTTTCCGGTTCGATGTCGAGTCGTTGTTTAATGTACCTGATCAGGTTACTGGCTTTCAGCGTATCATCCTTTGCTTTCAATATATCCGGCAATGCTCCATCCTGCGCTGTTACAGCGGTAGAGAAGCGAAGCAGCAATAATGCAAACAGAACAATTCTTTTTAACAGCATCGATGTTGGTTTATAAACCCGGGTTCAATTTCTTTTTTACAAAGAAAAAACCTTCAATAATATGGTCTGATATTTTTTGGTGATTCACATCAAACATACCAGCCCGCAGCACCCTGAATTCACCGCTAACATAGTTATTCTCCGGATTATTGAAAAATGCCAGGCAGATGAATCCCGGACTGGTACATCCGCATCCATTTGCCATCGCGGGAATCGATGGTTTGGGTTTCTCCATGATTATTGGTACTCCACTTCAAAGGAAATTCACCCACCACATCCTGTGAAAAATCCTCCGCATACACCACCTGTTCGCCAGGAATAAAATCGTATCGGCTGTAGCTTTTGAAAGGAGTTTGCCCGGCTACAGGAACCGATTCCTGTTTTGCAGCCGGGATTTCTCCATCCTCTCTGTTTTTATTTTTTTTCTTTCCCTCCCCAATTTTACTTTCTGTTTTGTCCAGGACTTTGTCCATTCCTTCCTCGGTTCTTTGTTCAATCCTGTCTTTTACTTTTTGTTTGAACTTTCCCAGAATACCCTGCGAAAATCCGGTTGCCGGCAACAGCACCAGCATGAGATAAAATAGCTTTTTCATAGTCTTTTTTTCGGATGTAAAAAAAAACAGAATGGGCAGTTCTTTTTTAAGTACATCCAAGTAATTCAAAGAATACGTAGTACTACTTAGTTTTTTGAACAGGTTGTCCCGGAGATTTGTGAACAACAAAGCAGCAACTTATGAGCTTGATCTTAACCGGCGGAAAAACAATGCAGTTATTACCTGCAGCCAGAACCCTGCGAATCAGATTATGTATAACGTGTTCTCTTTTGTTGGGAGCCGTATTGGCCGTGGTGGCAGGAGAAAGCCCGGAACAACGTGCATACCACGAAGCCATCAACATCATTTCAGCTGCCAGGCAGGCACTGGGCGCTGCAGACCAAACCGGCAATATCCGGTCGCTCTATCTTTCCTACAAGGGACAGAAGTATATGGACGGGCAGGGAACAAAGTTCGGTGCTATGGAGGATGTACTTCCGGCAGAAACAGTTGTTGCTGTGGATTTCAAATCGGGTAACCTGATGAATGAAACAGCCGATCGCTACAGGGGAGGTTACCTGTTCCATTTTCGGACCGTATATACCGATACAACCGGCTTTAGTTTTGAAGTACCCCGTATTCGTTTCTCCGGAATGAACAGGTTGCCGGTAAGCGGGAAACAGGCCCTTCAGCAAAATCTTTTAAGAAATATTCCTTTGTTCCTGTTCAATATGGCCCTGGACAAAAAGCAAACTCTTCGGTATCATGGCAGGGTAAAGGAAAAAGACAGGACCATGCAGGTGGTTTCCTTTGCTTTTTCCGCCAACCTGGTGTTGGATATGTATATTGAAGAAAGCAGCCGGCTCCTGGTAAAGTACACACTCAACAGCGATCACCCGGTACATGGTGATCAGTCCATCACCTGGGCATTTTCGGATTATCGTTCTGTGGAAGGGATTCAGTTTCCCTTTGTGCGCACCTGCAGCAATGGCATTTCTTTGCTGAGGGCAGACACGCTAACAGCAATCAAAGTGAATTGGGTCGTTCCCGATTCCTTTTTTCAGCAGCCATCCGGATACGGCGAGCCGGTTGTGCTTGCAACCCGGATCAGAGAAATTGGTAAGAATATATTCATGATAGAAGGACTGAACGGATACAACCCGCTGTTCGTAGCGTTCCGGGATTATATAGTTGTGCTCGAAGCGGTAAACGGTTCGGATGAAGCCATCCGGATGATTCAGCAAAAATTTCCGGGGAAGCCCATCCGTTATGTAGCCCTTTCTCATTATCACGAGGATCATACGGCCGGATTGCCCTATTTTCTCAAAGCTGGTGCAGAAGTGATCACCACACCACAAAACACCGCATATGTACAATCGGTAAACCGGGCGGTACATTCCATTCTGCCACTTCCTACGAAGAATCCGGTAAAAACAATTGAAGTGAACACGCTCAAAAAAATGACCGACGGAGAACTGGAGATGCAAATTATTCCGTTTGGAGCCAACAGCCATACAGACGAAATGCTCCTGTTTTATTTTCCCAAAGAACAATTGGTTTATCAGGCAGATTTGCTGATATCAACCGATCAGGGAGAAGTAGCCAGGCCGTTGATACCGCTGAACTACGAACTCTACCGGTTTATACAGGAGCGTGGGCTGAAGGTAAAAACCATCTATGGCACACACTGGAAAGAAGTGAGCTACGAAAAACTGAAAGCGGCAGTAAAATCAGGAGGCTAGTTGTCTACTGTTGTGACTACAGGGCGGGTATCTTCTTTATTGCGTTGATCGTAACGAATGCCAAAGCCATCCAGTTTGGGCCGGTGGGTTCGTTTGCGGGTTAACTCATGCTGGTAAATGGTTTTCCCCAATTCGCGCAGAAACGGCCATCCCGTGGTTTCATAATCGTATTTGCCGTCGTTGACTACTTCGTCGCTGTTCACATATACGGTAGCCGCCAGCATGTACTCTATGTTGTTGCGGGTATCGGCCACATAGGAAATATCGGTCAGAAATCCGTAAGCCCAACCCACTTTATTGAATACCCGAACCTGTGCGGGCATTTTTCTGGTGCTGTCACGGAAAAAGAATTTCACATAGCTGTCGTAAAATACTGAATCGTTGTATTTGGGAAAATCTGTTTCGGAAGGATACTGCGATAAATATTTCAACAGGAAATTGCGGTCGTTTTCAGTGATATTGAACCGCTGCTTCGCCGGAACGGAACCGGGGAATAAAACCGATTGAAGTATCTGTTGAAAATCACCCAGCGAAATATTGTTGTGCCTGGTAAAATCGAAGGGCTCCGGAATGATGCTGTCGTTTCTGTTCATGTAGGCTTTCCCGATCTTAATCACCTGGCCAAAAGGAAGCGAATCTCTGTTGTAGGCCCCAGGTTGCTGGTGAATTACCTGGCCTTTTTCGTTGATGAAACGAAAAGGGTTCGTATGCCTGTTTTGCTCTTCGGAATATCCCATGAACTGCCGGCTGATGATGGCGTTGGGATAGCCTTTCTGGTGCAGGGAACGGTTGATGGCTTCCTGTCCCAGGAATTGGTACATGCGATTATAAGGATCATTTTCGCTGATGAGTAAAGCCCTTTTGATATAGTGTGCAATACTCGGAAGTCCATTGGCGCTGGTAGAATCTTTGTGCGCAATCACCTGGCCGGGATAACTGCTGTCTATCAGCAGGCTGGTGTATTTATTTACCCCGGGAATGCGGAGTTGATTCAGCTTTTCGAGCGATAAAAGAGCCAGGGGCATTTTCACCACCGAAGCTGGATTGAAATACAATTTAGGATCGTAGTTAAAATAGAAATGCTGAAAGGAGGGTATACCTTTTTCATTTCTGTTAATGCGGGTATAGATGATCTGGCAACGGTAGGTGAACGGGTCCTGTATAATTTGTTTCATTACAGCATGGTTGTTGGATTGAAGCAACTCAAGCAGTTCATTGTCTGTTTTACTTTGGGCCTGTGCAGGAGCAACCAGCAGGCTGGCGGCAACTGTTAATAAAACACAAAATTTTCTCATCAGCCTAAGATACAATTTTCCGGTCTTTATTTTTTGGCATCATATTTGGCTTATACAGGTTAACCAAATCGGTCAGATATGAAAAGGATCATCTTCGCAGGTTTTTTCCTGCTCAGCGTAATTGCATCGGAGCAGTTGGGTGCACAGGTTAGCGTAAATGTAAACATCGGTAAACAGCCTGCCTGGGGACCGGTTGGTTATGACTATGTAGATTATTATTACCTGCCCGACTACCAGGTCTATTACCATGTACCCCGTCAGCAGTTTGTTTATCTCAGCGGAAACCAGTGGGTTTTTGCGGCTACACTGCCCTCAAGATTCGGAAGAGTTGATTTATTCAATACCTATAAAGTAGTGATCAATCAGCCAAGGCCTTATTTGCATCACCACGATTATTTTGTTCGCTACGACCGCGGACGCGGCTGGAGTCCCCAGCCCCAGATCATCATTCGGGACAGATACAACAACAGGTACACCGACAGGTATTACCGCGATGACCGTGACCGGAACGATCATGGAAGAGGCAATGCTTACGGACATTATAAAGGCAACCGGGGTAATGGAAACCGTGGTGAAGAAAGAGGGCATGGCAGACACGGCGACCGGGATTAATCAGCCGGCACGAAGCCAACATATGCCTGAACATATCACAATCGAAAAGCAGGAACTAATCGTACCTTTAGGGGAACCGATTGGTTCCTTTTTTTATGCCCAAACAAATCATCATGAAATACTTAGTGTTGCTGCTTTCCTTTGTTGGCAGCCTTGCTACAGCCACTGCTCAAAAAACAACAGGCAGAGATTACTACCTGGTTAAAGTGTATCACTGTAGTACTCCTCAGCAGATATCGCAAATTGAACAGTACCTCGGAAAGGAACTGATTCCTTTTCTGCACCGGAATGGTGTAGCCAAAGTAGGCGCTTTTTTACCGCTTGGAAACGACACAGCTGCCGATAAGCAATTGTTGGTATGGATCCCATTGTCGTCACTGAATCAGCTGGCAAGGATCGAAAACCATTTTGGAAATTTAAATCCATTGGCAGAGAGCGGTCTGTTGCTTTCCGCAGCTGCAGATGGTGCAGTTCCGTATAACCGGATCGAAACCATGTTGTCGGAAGCATTTGCATTTCATAAAAAATACAATACTGCAGCCAGCTTTAAGCCGTCTGCCGAAACCGTTTATGAGTTCAGGAGTTATGAGAGCAGTACCGAAAACCTGCACCTGCGGAAAGTACATATGTTCAATCAGGGGGGTGAGATTGCTTTATTTAAAAAACTGGATTTCAACGCGGTTTTCTATGGCCGGGTAATTGTTGGTGCGCAAATGCCCAACCTGATCTACATGACCCGGTTCCGCAATATGGCCGACCGCGATGCGCATTGGAACAGCTTTGGTAATTCGCCGGAGTGGAAGGCCATGTCTTCACTTCCTGAGTATAGCAATACGGTTTCTAAACATGTGGTGATCCTGATGCGTGTGTCTGTGTGCAGTGAGTTTTAATTATCTTGTGCCCAATTGAGCAAAATAGCTATGGTCCCTTTTTTTAGAAAATCCCTTGCAGGGATTGTTGTGGTTATTGGAATGTTCTCTGTACAGGTACAGGCACAGGATGCCGGTCTGCTGGTGAAACGCGGACAGCAGAAAATGACGGTGAAAGATTATAAGGGTGCCGTGCAGGATTTTACGGAAGCATTGGAACTGTTGCCCGAAGAGGTAAATCTGTATGTGAACAGAGCGCTGGCCAAACAGCAACTGAAAAATTACGCAGGAGCAGAAGAGGATCTGGGCTTTGCCATTGAAATTGATTCTGCCAATGCAGATCTTTTTTTTAAAAGAGGAATTGTAAAAGGGCTGATGAATAATGTTTCAGGCGCTATTGAAGATTATACGATCTCGATTGGCCTGAACCCGAACAACGCTAATGTGTACTTCAACAGGGGCATAGAAAAAGAACGGCTTAAAAATCCGGAAGGCGCACTGGAAGATTATAATAAAGCCATTGCACTCAATCCCAAATACGGGGAAGTGTATTTTAACCGGGGGGTAGTGCGTGCTGCACTGGACGACAAAGACGGCGCCATGCAGGATTACAGCAAAGCCCTGATCTACCATCCAAAAAATGCGAGCGCATATTTTAACAGGGCCATCCAGAAGTCCGATTTCCAGGATTTCGCCGGCGCTCTGTCGGATTACAACAATGCCATCCGGCTTTCTCCTGATTTTGTAAGTGCCTGGTTCAACAGGGGCTATGTAAAGACCCGGCTGAACAATATGCAGGGAGCGCTTGCAGATTTTAATAAAGCCATTCAGCTGGAACCGGCAGCAGATATCTATTACAGCAGGGGAATTGTAAAAGCGGCACTGAAAGACCACAAAGGAGCCATACAGGATTACAACAAGGTCATTACACTGGACTCCAGCATCGAAAATGTTTTCTTTAACCGGGCGCTGAGCAAGATGCAGCTCAACGATTTTGCCGGTGCCATTCCCGATCTGGATCTGGCGCTGGGAGAAAGCCAGGCCAATGCCGACATATATTATAACCGGGGGGTGGCCAGGAGAAACCTGCAGCAATACCAGTCTGCAGCAACGGATTTTGATAAAGCGATAGTACTAAAACCCAAAAACGGTGACCTCTATGTAAACAGGGGGCTGGTTAAAACAGCCCTTGGGGATACCCTGGGCGCTATCAAGGATTTTAGTAAGGCAATAGATCTGGATCCTAAGAACAGCGGAGCCTGGTTCAACAGAGGTATCCAGCGCGGACACCTGAAATTGTACACAGAAGCGATAGAAGATTACAATGCAGTACTGGCCATGAGTCCGGGTTATGCCGAAGTGTATTTCAACAGGGGATTGATCAAAGCCACGCTGAAAGACAATCAGGGATCCATTGCCGATTATACGGCCGCCATCCGTTATCAGCCCGGACTGGGTGCAGCTTATTACAACCGTGGAATAGAGCGGGCAGCATTAAAATCGTACCAGGCAGCTTTGGCAGACTTTAACAGGGCTGTTCAACTGCTTGGGGCTAAACCCGATCTGTATTTTAACCGGGCCCTGGCAAAAGGAAACCTGAAACAGTATGCTGCGGCACTGGCCGATTACAATAAAGCCCTGCAACTGGATCCGGCCAATGCAGATCTGTTGCTGAACAGGGGAATTACCAAAGCAATCCTGAAAGACAAGGCCGGAGCATGTGCAGACCTGCAGAAGGCCAAAGACCTGGGCAATGAACAGGCAGATGCGGAGCTGATTAAATCCTGCAAATAGACCTTTCAGAAGATATTTCCTGCCATTTACAAGAATTGCCCCTTTTTTATTTTATTCTGTAATATATTGTACGCATCAGCTACCAATGGGTAGTTTCAAAGACTAAATCAACTATTATGAAAAAAGGAATCCTGTTTTTTGCTCTGCTGCTGGCCGGGGCAACTGTATCTGCTCAAACTGCAGATGAAATCATCGACAAATATGTGAGTGCCATCGGCGGCGCGGATAAATGGGCAAAAGTCCAGTCTATCAAAGTAGAAGGGCAGGTAGAAGTACAGGGCCTGGCGATTCCGTTTACCATGCAGGGACTGCAGGGAAAAGGTGTTCGGGTAGATGCAGAATTTCAGGGAAATAAAATCATCGATATCGTTACCCCAACCAATGGATGGGGACAAAACCCGCTGGCAGGAAAAGCAAGTCTTAGCCCGATTTCAGCAGAAGAACTGAAAGTAAAACTCGATGACCTCGATATTCAGGATGCATTTGTAGATTATAAAACCAAGGGCTCAACAGTTGAGTTCCTGGGTAAGGATGAGGAAGATGGCAATGAGTACCTCAAAGTAAAGCTGACCACCAAGAACAACAACGAAAAAACATTTTTCTTTGATCCAAAGACCTACCTGGTGTACAAAATGGAAATGATCATGAAGCAACAGGGCCAGGAAATAAAATCTGCGGTTAAATACCTCGATTACCAAACTACCGACTTCGGTATTAAAATGCCTTTTAAGCAAGATCAGGGGATGATGATGATGGTGAACAAAAAAGTGACCATCAATCCCGCCATCGACGAAACGATCTTTAAAGGAAATTAATTTTCGTAAACATGCTGTAACTGCTCTTTGTACCAGTCTGTTTGCCGGTACGAGGAGCAGTTTTTTTATCCTACAATTCATCATATGCACATAAGAATAAAACTATCCCTTTTGCTGCTGATTGCTGCAGCAACGGCAACTGCACAAACCAGTTTGAATTCATCGCATTTTCAGGTGATGAGCGCCCGGGCGCTGGGGCCTTCCACCATGAGTGGCAGAATCACCGCCATCGAAGGAATTACCACCGATGGCCAGATCAACCTCTATGTAGGTACGGCAGGCGGAGGTATCTGGAAAAGCCAGAACGGAGGCCTGTCTTTCAGCCCGCTGTTCGACAAATATTGTCAATCCATCGGAGCGCTTGCGCTGGAACCGGGTAATGCCAAAGTAGTTTATGCCGGAACGGGTGAAAGCAATACCCGGAATTCGGTGTCTATCGGAGATGGTTTGTACAAAACCACCGACGGGGGAAACAACTGGCAAAAACTGGGGCTGGACAGTACGGAGCGCATCAGCAAGATTGTGGTGGATCCAGTTAATAAAAAGAATGTGTATGTAGCGGCTCCCGGACCATTGTGGAAATCCTCTCCGCACAGGGGTTTGTATAAAACCACCGATGGAGGAAAATCCTGGAACAAGATTTTGTATGTGAACGAAGAAACAGGATGTGCAGACATTGCCATGCATCCGCAAAAAACAGAAACCTTGTTTGCCTCTGTATGGCAGTTCAGAAGAAAACCCTATGCATTTGTATCGGGTGGTAGCGGAAGTGGTTTGTATAAAACTACCGATGGAGGAAAAACCTGGAATAAAATCACGAAGGGATTGCCCGAAGGAGATCTGGGCAGAATCGTGATTACCATCAATCCTTCCAGACCATCAGAGATACTGGCCATTGTGGAAGCAAAAAATCCGGGTTTATATATTTCTACCGATGAAGGGGCCAGTTGGCAAAAACTGGCTTCCACAGAAAACATTACTGCAAGACCTTTTTATTTCAGCACACTGGTATATGATCCGGCAGATCCAAAGCGGGTATATCGTCCTGCGTTCGATTTTGCTTATTCCACCGACGGCGGTTATTCCTGGAACAATACGATCATTGGCGGGGTTGCACCGCATGCCGATCACCATGCATTGTGGGTGAATCCGCAAAACACCAATATGCTGTATCTGGGAACCGATGGCGGTGTTTACTTCAGCATGAACCGGGGAAGCACCTGGCAGTTCCTGAATCATTTACCGGTTGGTCAGTTTTATCATGTAAGTGCAGATCTGCAAACACCCTATAATATATATGGAGGCTTGCAAGACAACAACAACTGGATGGCACCCAGTTCGGCACCGGGAGGCGTAACTGCAGCAGACTGGAAGGGTTTGGGAGGCGGAGATGGTTTTTGGGTGCAGCCCGATCCGGTTATTCCGGAAATTGTTTATGCGGAGTCACAGGGAGGCGACGCCTACAGAATCGACCGCAGAACAGGATTGTCTTTTGGCATCAAGCCCAAAAAATTATCCGGAGACGAAGACCATCGCTGGAACTGGAATACCCCCATTGTAACCGGAAAATCTGCCTTAAAGGGAAAGGATGGAAAACCATCGAGCAATCTGTATATGGGCGCTCAGTATCTGTTCCGTTCCAGAGATCATGGCAGGAACTGGGAACGGATTTCACCGGATCTTACCACCAACAACAAAGACAAGCAAAACCAGGCCGAGAACAGCGGCAGTATTACGGGAGATAATACCAGTGCAGAGAATCATTGCACCATTTTTACCATAGCGCAGGATCCACGAAACGAACAAATCATCTGGGCTGGTACCGATGATGGTAATTTGCAGGTAACCCGCAATGGCGGAAAAACCTGGGAAAACAAAGCAGCTGCTATCTGGAAAACAGGTGTGCCGGAGCATGCATGGATCAGCAGTATTGAATTGTCTGTGCTGAATCCGCAACGCATATTGGTAACCCTGGATCACCATATGTATGGAGACAACAATACCTATGCAGTGGTGAGCAACGACGGAGGCAATACCTGGAAAAAATTCAGTTCTCCGGAGTTTACCGGATTTGCGCATATTATCCGGGAAGACATCAAGGATGAAAAATTGTTGTTTCTCGGAACAGAAATGGGGTTGTTTATTTCGATGGATGGAGGAACCAGCTGGATGCGGAGTAAGTACCAGAATATGCCCTGGTACAACCTGGTGCGCGATATTAAAATTCATCCGGTAACGCATGATCTGATCATTGCTTCGCACGGAAGAGGAATTTACATTGTCGATAACCTGCAACCCTTGCGCGAACTGATCCGGTCCGATAATAGTAAAGACGCCATATTGTTTCCGGTGCAGAACTATACCTATGATTTTGCACAACAGTATCCGCAACCTGCACCCAATCTTACCGGTTGGGTGGGAGAGAACAAAGTGTTGTTGCCGGCAATCTATTATTACCTGAAACAGCGCAGCAACGATGTGGTGAAGATAGAAGTGTATGATGCGGCCAATCGCAAGATCCGCGATTTTAACGGAACAGGTTTAAAAGGACTGAATAAGGTATACTGGTCGTTGAATGTGAATCCGCCCAAAGTAGCCCTGGGGGGATATATTGCGCAATCCACTGTACAGTATTCCGGATTTATAAGTCCGCGGGTACCCGTTGGAAAATACAAAGTGGTGGTAAAAGCAGATGGTAAGCAACACGAACAAACTTTTGAGGTAAAGCCCAATCCGGCCAAAGGATTAACGGCCCAATCTGTTGAACAACTGTATCAACAGGGTATGCGCCTGCACCGGTTACACGAAAAACTGTATGTGCTGGTAGATACCCTCGATAAAAAAATTGCAGTAGCAACCCAACAGGCAACAACTGATTCAACTGCAAAGGGCAGGCTGCAACAGCTGCAGTCATTGAAAGGAGAAATCGTAGAGTTGAACCGAAAATCTATTTTCTTCGATGAGTTTAAATTTCGCAGAAAAATCAGCGACCTGTATGTGGAGGTGGTGATTGGTATTGAACCATTGTCTGCCAAACAAGAGCAGGGCATCGGCTTGCTGGAAGCCGAGTTTGAAGTGTTCCGAAAACGGGTATTATCCATTTAAATTTCAGGGAGGATCTCTTACAGGGATCCTCCTTTTATTAATACAGACTCTTGCACCAGTTCCTTTACTGCTGAAGCACCTGAAATGCAGGCCATCATATGGGTGAAAGCCAACTTACCCAATTTGTATCCACTGGTTTCTACGTAGGTAATACGCGGAGAGTACAGCTGTGGAATAAAACCGTTGCTGATGCTGATTACCCCAATTTGTTCCGGAACTTTCAATTCAAGCTGCTGGATGGCTTTCATTGCGCCGATCAGCAGTTCGTCGCTCATGCAAAAAATGAGTTCCGGTTTGTCTGTAGCCTTTAGTATTTGCTGAACGGTTTTTTCTGCTTCCTCCGAATTTGTTGCGTGGTAGGCAGTAAGTTGAACGCCGGCAGATTTGCTCCGAAAGAAGTTTTCCAGCGCCACCTTTCTGTTGGTGGTAATGGACAATCCGCGATCACCAAACAATGCTGCGATCTTTTTTTTGCCTGTTTGCAGCATCGCTTCCGCAGCAAGGGTTGCGGCACGTTCGTCTGCCAAGCAAACCCTGCAAGTGTCGGGGTCTTTTGGAACATTGTCGAAATATACAACCGGAATATTTTGTTCGCTCATTTTGCGAAAGCCGCTGAAGTCGTTGGTGTTTGCGGTTATGCAGGCAAATAAACCCATGACCCTGTTTTGCCGGAACAGTTTAAGGTTCTCTGATTCAATTGCCGGATCATTGGCTGTTTGCAGTATCATCAGTGCCAGGCCATGCTTTCTGCTTTCCTCCTCTACTGATGCAATGAAACTTTCATAAAACTGATTAAAGATGAAAGGCACCATCAGACCAATGACTTTGCTGTTTTGTGTTCTCAGGTGAACTGCAAATGCATTGGGCTCATAATCGAGGGTATTGGCCAGCTCCAGCACTTTTTCCCTGGTCTTGACCGAAATATCGGGGTGGTGTTTCAGCGCTCTGGATACGGTGGATATACTACAGCCCAGTGTTTCCGCAATTTTTTTGAGCGTGGTATTATTCATGCAGCAAGTTTATTGTAAGGTAAAAAATTTCAACAACAAATGTTTCCGCAAACGATTGCGGACCTTAAAAAAATACTAACCCATTATTAGCGAGTGTTTTAGCAGTATTTTTTCGTTCGATTGCTTGCCATTTTCTTTCAAAATGAGTGCATCGTTTTGCTGAAGAACATGGTCTACGAAAAGATTGCGCGCATGAGGAAAACTGTGGAACTGGCACAGCAATTAT
Source organism: Sediminibacterium sp. (assembly GCA_028687975.1). Classification (GTDB taxonomy): domain Bacteria; phylum Bacteroidota; class Bacteroidia; order Chitinophagales; family Chitinophagaceae; genus Sediminibacterium. The sequence continues at coordinate 1,733 of JAQTZD010000016.1, read as the reverse complement.
TTTTTTGAAGTTTTAACAAAAATTTGTTTTAGAAATAAAAATGTGTACTTTGTACACGCTTAATAACCAGTAAACTGCCAATTTATGAATCTAAAGTTGCTTGCCAAGCCCATTTTATTGGGTGCTTTCGCTTGCCTGTTTGCGATTTTTTCGCAAGCCCAAACCAAGACTGTCACTGGTAAAGTGACGGACTCAAAAGACGGATCACCAATGGTTGGTGTATCTGTAGTTGCAAAAGGAACCAACATCGGTACCCAAACCGGTGAGGATGGTTCATTCAAACTCACCATTTCTTCTACCATTAACAAACTGGTCATTTCTTCCGTTGGTTATGGTACTGTAGAAGTGGATGTAGCAAAATCCACCAACGTATCGGTTAAGCTGACTGCTGCAGCCGATGCATTAAGTGATGTGGTGGTAATCGGTTATGGTACCAGAAAATCCAAGGACGTAACCGGATCTGTAGCACAGGTTAGTGAGAAAGACTTTAACAAAGGTCAGATCTCTTCACCAGATCAACTCCTGCAAGGCCGTACAACCGGTGTACTCGTTACACCTGCTACCGGTGAGCCAGGTTCTGCTGCTACTATTAACATCAGAGGTACCGGTTCTATCAGTGGTTCTCAGGAGCCATTGTATGTAATTGACGGAGTGCCTTTGATTCAGGGTGGTACCCTGGGTACCAACGGAAGTGGTGTGGAAGGTAGCACTACTGCCAAGAACCCATTGATCTTCCTGAACCCTGCTGATATCGAAAGTATGACTGTATTGAAAGATGCATCTGCTGCCGCGATCTATGGTTCAAGAGGTGCAAACGGGGTTATCCTGATCACTACCAAACAGGGTAGAGGTGGTAAGAAAGGTGCGTTCAATTTTGGTGTAACCACCAGCATTGCAAACACTGCCAAAAGGTACGACCTGATGAACCCAACAGATTTCCTGCTCTATGCCAAGAAGGCCAATATCGATGGTGGTGCAACTCCTGCTGACGCAGAAGCTGCAGTTAAGCTCCTCGACCTCGGTGCTTCTACCAACTGGCAGGATCAGATTTTCAGACAGGGAATTTCTCAGAATTACAACCTCAGCTGGGGTTATAGCTACAAAGGAACTACCATTCGTTTGAGCGGTTCTTACGACGACCAGCAGGGTGTGATCAAGAACAGTGGTCTGAAAAGATTAACTACCCGTGCCAACATTGCACAGAAATTATTCAATGATAAATTAAGACTGGAAGCAAACATTACTTATTCCAATACCAAGAATGAGTATGCGCCACTTTCCAATAACGCAGGTTTCCAGGGAAGCTTGCTGGGTGCTGCATTGCAATTGAACCCAACCATGCCTGTTTATAATCCGGACGGTTCATTCTTCCAGCAGGGAGATGCAAGAAACCCTGCACAAATGCTGGCTTACTTCCAGGACAATGACTTCATCAACCGTTTCCTGACCAATTTCTCTGCCAGCTATCAGATTGCCAAGGGCCTTACTTACAAGGCAGTGCTTGGTATCGATAACTCTAAGTCTGAAAGAACTTCATTTGCCGATCCTCGTTTAGGTTCCGGCGCTTATGGAGGTACCATCAATGTATACGGTAAAGATTATGGCAACCCGATTCAGGGTAATGGCCGTACCACCAGACAGAACCTGGATGTGAAGTCTTTACTGGTAGAACATTATGTTACTTACGATAAAACTTTCAACGATGTTCATGCTCTGAACGCTGTTGCAGGTTA
>JAQTZD010000105.1 GCA_028687975.1 Sediminibacterium sp. | reverse complement strand
CAGATAAAAAAGCTGGTCGTGTTCCTGCGATGCCTCAGCCGGCCCAACAACCGGTGTATGCACCAGCACCACAACCAGCTCCACAACCTGCTGCGCCTGTTGCGGCACCCGTTGCAGCAACCCCTGCTCCTGCACAACCTGTGGAAGCAAGCAGGCCTGAACCAATTGCACCGGTTGAACGATTTGCTGCACCCGTTCCAACTCCTGCGGTTCCTGCTCCCGTTGCAGCAGCCCCTGCTCCAGCGGCCGCACCTGTTGCCACAACAGCACCCGCTGCGGCTTCATTTGCTGCACCTGTTTCAACAACGATTGCTGCTTCCGCACCGGCTGCATTTGTTCCAGCCCAGTCTTCCGGAAAGTTCTCCGACCCTGCATCCGTAGTGGTATCAGGAGAAACAGAAATCGTGGAAATGGACAGGATGCGCAAGCTGATTGCCAAACACATGGTAGACAGCAAGCACACCAGTCCGCACGTTACCAGTTTCACAGAAGCCGATGTTACCAATATGGTACTCTGGAGAGAAAAAGTGAAGCGGGAGTTCGAACAAAGGGAAGGCACCAAACTCACTTTTACACCAATGTTCCTGGAGTGTATAGCAAGGGTAATCAAAAGGTTCCCGCTTATCAACTGCTCTTTGAACGGAGACCAGATCATCATCAAAAAAGACATCAATATTGGTATGGCAACTGCTTTATCTACAGGTAACCTCATCGTTCCTGTAATCAAAGGAGCCGACCAGTTGAATATCGTTGGATTAAGCAAAGCAGTAAACGATCTTGCCGATGCAGCACGCAACAGCAGACTGAAGCCTGAAGATACCACCGGAGGCACATTCACCTTAACCAATGTTGGAACCTTTGGCAGTTTGATGGGTACTCCCATCATCAGCCAGCCCCAGGTTGCCATCATGGCTGTGGGTGCAATCAAGAAACGCGCGGTTGTTATTGAATCTCCGGAGGGTGATACTATTGGCATACGTCATATGATGTATCTGTCGCTCAGTTACGATCACCGGATTGTAGATGGCAGTATCGGTGCAAGTTTCCTGACAGCCGTTGGTAAGGAAATGGAACAGTGGGATGTGAATAAGCAATGGTTTCATTATTTATAACCCCTAATCAATACGAATCAACTTGAATAATTTATTTCACAAAGCCATCTTCGGGATGGCTTTGTGCTTTAGCATTGGCGCTGTTGCCCAAAACAACGACTTGGGTACCTGGTCGGTCCTGTCCGGCAAATACACCCTGAACAAACAGTGGAGCCTGTTTTTAGAAGGACAGATCCGTTCTCAGGGGATGTACGATCAATTCAACTACTATGAATACAAGGGGGGCATTGGCTACAATTTCCCTAAGAGCGTAAGCGCTTTGTTTGCGATGGGTCATTACAATACTTTTCAACCGGAGGGAAATTTCAAGGGACCGAAAACCGGCAATGAGTTCAGAATCTGGCAGCAATTTGTGATTACCAACGACATCAATCGCTTTAAACTGGAGCACCGTTACCGGATTGAACAACGCTTTACTGCCGACGGATACCGCAACAGATTCAGGTACAGAATCAATGGAATCTATCCGCTCAACAATACCAGCATAAAAGAAAAAACCTGGTACCTCAGCCTGTACAACGAAATCTTCCTGAACAACGAAGGTTTGTTTTTCGAAAACAACCGAATGTATGCCGGAATCGGTTACCAGATCAATAACCAGCTAACCCTTCAGGCAGGCTGGCTCAACAGATTCGATAACCTGGGTGCAGGTAAATCGCAAACCAAGAATTTCATGCAAACCATTCTCCTCTTTTCACTGAATGAATTTAAAACAGGTAGAGAGCCCCATCCTAGCTCAGTGGACTAAAGAAGGAAAACAGGGTTGTTCCGTAGTTGCGTACGAAGGAAAATCCGGCATACTTTTCATATGCATTGCGGGGAGTATGTTCCAGAACAAAGAATCCTCCGGGCTTAATCAATCCTTTGGAAACAATGATTTTGGGCAATTCATCAATGGTTCCCAATGCGTAGGGAGGCCCAGCAAAAATGAAATCATAGCGCTCTGTGCAGGTTTGTAAAAAGGCAAAAACATCCATCTTCAGCAACTGCACCTGCTCCATTCCCAGCATGTCGATGTTCTTTTTAATAAAAGCATACATGGTCGGATCCTTCTCCACAATGGTTTGCGTTGCAGCGCCCCTCGAAGCCAATTCGTAACTGATGCAGCCGGTACCACCAAATAAGTCCAGTGTACTGATGCCTTCAAAATTCATCCTGTTTTGCAGGATATTGAATAATCCTTCCTTGGCTATATCTGTTGTAGGACGGGTATGAGGCATATTTGCCGGCGGGTGGATTTTTCTGCCTCCCCATTTTCCGGATATAATTCTCATAAAGTAAGTTTATAAAACGGAGCTAAATAATGTGCGGGATACTCCATCAGGGAGTCTTTGAAAACACCCGAAGGCTGTTCGATCGTATCCAGCCGGATGTGTTTGAATACCTGGCCGAGCCGGGTATAGATATTGGCTTCCAGGTCGATCAGGCCACTTACTTCCAGTACCGTAAAGTCCGGATCAAAACCAAATTGCTGCGTTACACGAAGGATGTAATACAGTACGTCTTCTGCCTGACGGTAGCTGAACGACTGAATGAGCTGGAAACGCTCCTCTTTCCAAACGGCCAGAATGAAATGGTGGGTGTAGAACTGCACCTTTATAAAATACTCATCTACCCTGGGTCTTCTCATTACATCGTTCAGGATATTGGAATAAGTATGCCCGGTCTGGTATATGATGAATTGCCTGTTCAGCAACTCTGTAATGGATTTCCGTATCCGGTATGCATTGATGAATACCTTGGTGGCCAGGAGTTTTTCGTACTTCACTTCATGGCGGTTACTTTCTCCGTAAACCAGGTTCAGAAAATCTTCGGCTGAAGTGGCAGTTAACAGTTTCTCCGGAATCAGGAGTGCTTCCTCTGCATTAAAATAACAGAAGACCTGTTTAAAACTGTGGTTAAAAATCTTTGATGCGGATTTCACCTCATAGAAAATATCGTTCCAGTCGTCCTTGATTCCTTTATCCAGGCTGAAAAGCTCAAATGCATCCACTTCTCCTGAATCCTCATTCTTTGCCAAACACATCAGCTCCTCATTGCCCAATTCCACATACAACTGGTGGTTGTAGTTCAGGTTAGATCCCTCACTGTATAAACCGATTTTTTTCCTGGCCATTCCTGTAAATTACAGTGCAATAATATATAAAAAAATGCCAAATTACTACCTTTACTTTACATTATGAGTGATTCGCATCCTCCTTTAAATCTTCAGGTAGAAACAGGCAACAGGCAAATTTTAAAAATTGCACTACCCATTTCTGCTGCCATTATTGTTCCGCAGATCAATTTCATCACCAACAATATTTTCCTGGGCGGACTGGGACAGCTGGAACTTGGGATTGCCGGTATCACCGGTGTGTATTATCTGCTGTTTGCAGTTATTGGCAACGGATTGAACAACGGACTGCAGGCATTGATTTCACGAAGAGCCGGAGAAAACAAAATAGAAGAAATCGGTTCGCTCTTCTGGCATGGGGTCCGGATTGCCCTGGTCTTTGCCCTGATGGGAATCCTGCTGACCTGGTTCATTGCCCCTACCGTATTAAGCTGGTCGCTACACGACCCGAACGGTGTTAAAATTGCCATTGACTTTCTTACCATCCGTATCCTTGGTTTGCCTATCCTGTACATCTACCAGATGCGGAATGCCCTGCTGGTAGGCACCAATCAAAGCAAATACCTGATTGTAGGAACAGCCACTGAGGCAATTGTGAACATCGTGCTGGACTATGGTTTAATCTATGGTAAACTGGGAATGCCAAATATGGGCTTCAACGGTGCTGCTTACGCTTCCATCATTGCCGAGCTGGCGGGCCTGGTTGCCGTATTCGGGATCATCAAAATGATCGGCATCAGCAAACAACTGCAGTTGTTTAAAAAAGTGCAGTACGAAAAAAGATACATACACCTCATCCTGAATCAGTCCTATCCCCTGATTCTGCAGCATGCCATCAGCATCATGAGCTGGGAATATTTTTACATCCTGATCGAGCACCATGGGGCAAGGGATCTGGCCATTTCCAATACCATGCGCAACCTGTTTGGCTTTTTTGGCTGTTTCACCTGGGCATTTGCGGCCACTACCAATACCATGGTAAGCAATGTGATCGGACAGGGAAGAAAAGAGGAAGTGATTCCGCTGATTCACCGGATATTGAAATGGAGTGTGGGATTTGCACTCTGTGTATTCATTATATTGAATATCTCCCCGAGACTATTTCTGGAGGTATATGGTCAGGGAGAAGACTTTATAACAGCAGCCATACCGGTTATGCGTATTGTATCTGTTGCGATGGTGATGATGTCGGTAGCAGTGGTATGGGTAAATGCAGTTACCGGTACAGGCAATTCAAAAATGAACCTGTACACGGAAGCTGCTACGATCATCTTTTACCTGATCTATGTATACATTGTACTGGAAAGACTCAACATGCCCATTACCTGGGGTTGGGCCAGTGAATGGATTTACTGGTCGGTGATGTTTATTCCTTCCTTCTGGTACATCAGGAGTAATCGATGGAAAAAACTGGTGATTTAATCCGGCAGATTAACCCTTCAGTTTGGTCACCAGGTCTATGTATTGCTGCATGGCATCTTCTTTGGTAATGCCTTTCAATTTTGCCCATGCTTCGTGTTTAAACTTCGCAACAAAATCGAATGCATTGGAAGGACCAGATTCATTGTTGTCTCCTTCTGTTGCCTGCTTAAAGAGCGAATAGAGCTTCAGTAAGGTTTCGTTATCGGGCTTCTCAGATAAGGTTTTGCTGTTGGCTACCGCCTGTTGAAATAATTCGTTCAATTCCATATGGTATAATTTATTGTAATGATGCTATTGTAATGATGCTAATAATTTGGCACCTTCCGCTTTCAGTTCCGCATCGGCAGAGCTTCGGGTAGGCAGTTTAACCAGCCTGCCCAATACTTCCAGGGCTTTGGCTGGTTGATGGTTCTCTTTGTAAGCTTTTCCCAGATCCAGGTAATTTGGAACAAAATAAGGTTCCAGCGACCTGCATTTTTCCATATGCAGAATTGCTTTTTCAATATCCCCTTCCGGCAATCCGCCATACAGCAATTTCACGGCCATTTTCTTTACACCGGAAAGCGTTACCATTTCGTAGTGCCATTTGCCCAATGTATACTGGGCCCTGGCATGGTTGGGATCAATTGCAAGCGCTTTATCGGAAAATACTTTTACATCTTTTACGTAAGCAACAATCTTTTTATTCTCCGTTTCCACATCGGTCATCTTTCCGGAAGCCATGGCCATTGCATAATTGGCATCGGCATTATTGATATCTGCTTCCAGCGCTCTTTGGGCAAAGCCCAGTGCAGTTTCGAAGTAGAGTCTGCGTTGTTTCCGGTCGCTTTCGCGGTTGCCCAGCAATACATACAGCTCGGAAGCCTTCACCAACGATTTCATGTTAACCGGAGCCGTAATCAGCACCTGTCTGTATTTTTCCAGTGCCTCTCTTTCCTTCAGTTGTTTCTCAAGGTTATCGGCCTCCTTTAACAACACCTGAATATCCTGCGCACCTGCCGCTGTAATCAGCACAAAACAAAACATCGTCAGAAAATACTTCAGGGTCTTTTGCATATTACGCTCTGTTTAAAGTGAATGACACTCCCAGCCTGCCTTCGAAGTTTTCGATCGGCGCTCCCAGTTTATAAATAGAAACAAATACACTTTCTGCCATTGGGAAACGATCCAGTACTAACATGGCAATATCGGTGGCAATCGTTTCCAGCAAAGGAGTTGCAACAGCCATCCGGTCTTTTACCAGTTCGTAAACAGATACATAATTAATGGTATCGTATAACTGATTCACCGGTAAGGAAACAGGTGTATAACTGATGTCTACATTGACCTCAAAATAATTGCCCAATACACGTTCCGCATCATACAAACCATGATAGGCAAAGAACCGCAGGTCGTGCAAATGGATCTGCATCATCACTATGCCAGGCCTTTAGCTGTGAGATAGCGTTCTGCATCCAGCGCCGCCATACAACCACTTCCTGCAGCGGTAACAGCCTGACGATAGTTCTTATCCTGTACATCACCTGCTGCAAAAACCCCTTCAATATTGGTTTTGGTGGTGCCAGGTTGTGTAAGAATATATCCAGTTTCGTCCATATTAATCCATCCTTTGAAGATATCGCTGTTGGGCTGGTGACCAATTGCAACAAAGAATCCGCTGATCGGAATTACGGCTGTTTCATTGGTTTGGCTATTCTTGATGCGCACTGCTTCAACTTTTTTCTCACCCAGAATCTCATCGGTTTCTGAATTCCAGTAAACCTTGATGTTGGGGGCATTCAGCACACGCTCCTGCATCACTTTACTTGCACGCATCTGGTCTCTGCGCACAATCATGTGTACGGTTGAACAAAGTTTGGAGAGATACAAAGCTTCTTCTGCAGCAGTATCCCCTGCTCCTACAATGGCCACCTCTTTTCCTTTAAAGAAGAACCCATCACAAACCGCACAGGCACTTACGCCAAATCCGTTCAGGTGTTGCTCACTCTTCAGCCCCAGCCATTTGGCAGAAGCTCCGGTGCAAATAATCACTGCGTCGGCATGAATTTCCTTTTCCTCATCAATCCATACCTTATAAGGTTGTTTACTGAAATCTACCTTGGTAGCCAGGCCATAACGGATATCCGCTCCCATCCGGGCCGCCTGCTTTTCAAAATGGATCATCATTTCAGGACCCTGAATACCATCCGGATAACCGGGATAGTTTTCAACTTCTGTTGTAATGGTCAGCTGACCGCCCGGCTGAATACCCTGGTACAAAACAGGTTTCATATTTGCCCTGGCAGCATAAATGGCGGCAGTATATCCTGCCGGTCCGGATCCTATAATCAAAACATGTACTTTCTCTATTGCTTCTTGTTCCATATCTGTTTTTTAGAAGAACAAATGTATTATACACTTGCCTAATATGCGCTTTGTTTTTTCACCAGTTGTATTTATTTGGGGATAATGATCCGCACGATCTGGGGAGTATATCCGCAAAAGGCACCCAGGCCTCCGTTGCTTACATTTCCGAGTACCACACCGGGGTTGGAAAAGGGATTTCCGATAGACTGAAAAGTGAACTCCCAGGTTCTCCAGAAATTATAGGTATTTCTGTCGATCATAGACAGTTTCAGGAGAATTGTATCTCCTTTTTTATAAAAGCCATAATTATCCCGGTCAACTGGCCGGTTTTTATCTACCCCCCTGGCAATGTCTACGGAATAAGTGTTACCATCAATGATATTGTCGTCGTTCACACTGTTATAACCGGGCCAGAATGGTTCTGCATTCACTTTGGTAAAATACCGGACACAATCGCCCAGTCCGGGTGCATCCGTTATTTTAGCGGTTACGATCACAAAACTGTCGTTGGCAGGACGGTTGGGAACCGGTTTATACCATACAGAATCGATGGTTCTTCTGATGGCCGGAATTTTAGTGGTAGCCGAATAGGTTTTACCATCAACCACAATGGTAAGTGTATAGGTTTTATTGATGGCACCAATAATACCTCCTGTTGGGTCGGCCGGATCATTGCTGTAATAAAAACCTCGGTATCCGCCGGGCAAACGGGTTTCAAAAAATTTCAGCTGGCTGCTTTGAGTGCCATCACTGATGGTAACCCGGGCATTTTTCACATAACTCCGGTAGAGTTCTGCCGTATCAATCGTAGTAAAATAATTCAGTGAATTAGACAGCACAACCACCGCCGGGCCTCCTGCTTCAATCTGCGCATCCACCACCAGCCGGGGTGTTGTAGATTCCGTAACAATGGCAATATCCCGCTCACATGCTGCAAAGAAAACAGGCAAAACCAACAGAAGTAAGAAGCTATATTTTTTCATAATCATTATAACAACTGAACCTCTAAAAAGATCAATAAAAACGCCCCTTTTTACAGGGGCGTTCAATATTCTTTATTACCAGGTGATTGAATTTACCCTGTTATCCCAGATACGCTTTCAATGCATTGCTGTACCTGGCTTTCTGCAGGCGCTTGATGGCACGTTCCTTAATCTGGCGGATGCGCTCCTTTGTAAGATCGTATTTCATACCAATTTGCTCAATGGTAACCCCATTTTCGCCATCCAGCCCAAAATAAGCATTCACGATCTCCGCTTCTCTGGGGCTCAATGATTTCAATACCCTGCGGATTTCTTCTCTCAGTGAATCCTTCATTACATCGTCATCGGTATCATCAGAACCTTCCAGCAAATCGCCCATCGCCACATCTTCGGCCTCGTGCACAGGTGCATCCAATGAAGTATGACGGGTATTGCTCTGGAATATATTGTTGATTTCGGTTTCGCTCATTTCGAGGATTTCGGCCAGCTCTTCTGTAGAAGGCTCTCGCTCATGCTCCTGTTCAAAAGCCATATAGGCTTTGTTGGCTTTATTGTAAGTTCCGATTTTGTTCTGTGGCAAACGAACCAGCCTTCCCTGTTCTGCCAAAGCCTGCAGGATAGACTGACGAATCCACCATACAGCGTAAGAAATGAATTTAAACCCTTTTGTTTCATCAAAACGCTGTGCAGCTTTAATCAAACCAAGATTTCCCTCATTAATCAGATCGCTCAAAGAAAGCCCCTGGTGTTGGTATTGTTTGGCAACGG
>JAQTZD010000015.1:20876-39510 GCA_028687975.1 Sediminibacterium sp. | reverse complement strand
TGCTTTTCACCCGAAAGCCGTGAATGTTGTTGTATCTGGCAGGTCTTCTGACTTTCCCGACTTTTTGAGCTTCCTTCCCATTCCTTGTTCCGGAACAGTGGTTGCAGTTGCTAAAAAGTTCGCCATGATATGCGGCGGGATTACAGCTACGGGGATAGTGCCGGACTTACACCGGACTTCCCTTTTAATCATCTGCCTGAGGCAGGTGAACCATGTACGGGGACAAATGTAAAGGGAGCATCTGTACTTTATGGCAAATTTTATAAACATACCCCTGAATAACTATTTTTTAATTCATCCATAATTTGGCCATGTCTGGCCACTCATCGCTCTGCTGATCAATCTTTAACTTATTTACTTATTTTCAGCAGATGAAAGGAAATCAAAAGCTCAATCTGTTCAGTTTTACCATGATCGTGGTAGGTCTGGTGATTGGTATGGGTATATTCAGAACGGCGGCCACCAGTGCCAAAGATGCCATAGAACCATCGGTGTATTTTACTGCCTGGATACTGGGAGGCTTCGTTGCATTTTGCGGTGCATTAACCTATGCGGAAATCGGTAGCAGATTTCCTGTTACGGGCGGGTATTATAAAATCTTTTCTTATGCCTATCATCCCAGTATTGCATTTGCCATCAATTGTATTATCCTGATCAGTAATGCCGCCAGCTTAAGCGGAGTAGCACTGATCGGAAGCGGGTATATTACCAAGCTGTTCCCGGGAATGAACTGGACAGATACACACAAGGCCCTAATCAGTTGTATTGCCATCATTATTTTTTATGCCATCAATCTGCGTGGATTGAGAATGAGCTCAAAGGCGCAGAATATTCTCATGGTGATTAAAATCACGATGATCCTTGTGCTGATAGTCGCATTGTTTTTTCCCTATGAAGCTCCATTGGCAGCCACTACGGCTGCGGCCACTCCGCAGATGAGCTGGCTGCAAAGCCTGGGCATCAGCCTGATTGCAGTTTCTTTTACGTATGGTGGCTACCAGCAAACGATCAATTTTGGGAATGAAGTCAAAAATCCTGCAAAGAATATTCCCAAAGGAATTTTTTGGGGAATTGCCATCATCATCAGTTTATACCTGCTGGCCAATCTCAGTTATTATACCATTGTGGGTTTCGACCAGATGAAGGGTGAAAGGGAGATTGCCTATGTGCTGATTCAGAAAGTATTTGGGGATACCGGAGCAGATGTTTTTTCTTTCTTCCTGTTTTTTGGGGTGCTGGCTTATGTAAATGCCCTCCTGATGAGTAACCCGAGGGTCATGTATGCCATGAGTGAAGAGGGTAGCCTGCCCCGCATTTTCGGAAAGCAGAACCCTAAAAATGATGTATTGGTGGTATCGCTTTCTGTGTTTGCCTCCATCTGTATTGTGATCCTTTTCTTTGCCCAGACCTTCGAAAAGATCCTGAACTTCACCATTTTTCTGGATTGTTTTGGAATGGTCGCTTCCAGTGCAACCCTGTTTATCCTCCGTAAACGAACCCGTCACCTGGACGGAACAGGAATTTATAAAATGAAGCTCTACCCGTTTCTGCCACTGATATTCATTGCCAATTACCTGTTTGTAGGGGTGAGCATTGCCATCCAGACACCGGACACCGCACTGGTGGGGGCATTGGTACTCGGGGCCTTCGTTTTACTCTATTTTGCCACGGCTAAACCGAGAAATGACCTTTCATAAGTTTTTACAGACGAAACAGGGGGCTTCCTTTCCGTCTGTCTAAAATTTAGGTATTCGTGCCGGAATGACGTTATTTTTGGTATATGAATAGAATCTTAATTGCAGGGCTGGCCTGTTGGGTATTTGTTTCAGGGCTCAAGGCCCAGGAAGCCCCGGCCAAATGGGATTTAAGGCGTTGTATAGATTATGCCGCCAAAAACAATATTTCTGTAAAGCAGGCAGACGTTCAGGCAAGGCTCTCTCGTTTGGATGTGGATAAGGCCAAATGGGCACAGTACCCGAACCTGGGTTTCAGTACCAACCTGGGAACCCAGTGGGGCCGGTCCATCGATCCTACCACCAACTTATTTACCACCACCCAGCTGTTGTTCCAGGGAGCAACCCTGAGCACAGGTGCGCAACTGTTCAATTGGGGGGCGTTGCAGTCCGATAAAAAAATTGCCGGATTCAATGCACAGGCAGCAGCAACAGATGTGGAACGAATTACCAACGATATTTCTTTAAACATAGCCACTTATTTTTTACAGGTGGTGGCAGCAAGGCAACAGATTAAAATTGCAGAAGTGCAATTGGAGCAAACCCGGTTTCAATTAGGATTTACCCGCAAAAAAGTAGATGCAGGAACCCTGCCGGAACTGAGTGCTGCAGAAATTGAAGCGCAGTTGGCAAGGGATACCACTACACTGGTGAATGCTCAGGCCAGCTTTTCACAGGCAGTGATCCAGCTGAAAGCTGCTATCAGCATTGATATGGCTACGCCATTTGAGGTGGAAATACCCGAAGTAGAGCATATTTCACTGGCTCCCCTGGCCGATCTGGAACCTGCGGGATTGTACCAGGTGGCATTGAATGCCCAGCCGTTGCAAAAAGTAAATGCCTTTAAACTGAAGGCTGCAGATGAATCTGTAAAACGTGCACGTTCTGCATTTTATCCTACCCTGTCTGCCTTTGGTTCATTGGGATCCAACTTCGCCAATTCGGCTACGGAAATTACGGGCGCCAATGTATTGGGATCCAAGCCTACCACCAATTTCGTTACAGTAAACAACGTAAACTATCAGGTATACCAGCCGGATATTCAGATATTGTCTCAGAAAAGATCTTTTGGCGGCATGTGGAGTGGATGGGGAACGCAGATGGATCAGAATTTTCGTCAGAGTATCGGACTGCAGCTGAGTGTTCCCATATTCAGTAATGGGAATGCAAAATTGGGCTATCAGCGGGCCAAGCTCAATCTTCAGACAACCGAAAATACCAAACAGCAGGCCGACCTTGCCCTGCAGCAAAATATTTATCAGTCTTTCACCAATGCAAAAGCCGCTATGCTGCGATACAATGCCAGTCAGAAGTCTGTTGAGGCATCTCAGAAAGCATATGATTTTGCAGCAAAAAGATATGAAGCAGGATTGTCCAATACGCTGGACCTGATTACCAATCAGAACAACCTCCTGAAAGCAAAACTGGACCGACTGAACAATCAGTTCGATTATATATTCAGAATAAAACTGCTTGAATTTTATAAAGGCCAGGGTATTAAATTATAACCGCTACATGTTGGCAAAAACCGAAAATAACTGTTATGAGTAAGAAATTGATTTGGATTATTGTTGGACTGGTTGTTCTGATCGCATTAGTGATCGGCCTGAAAAAAGCCGGCGTGATCGGAAAAGAAGAAGGCATTACGGTATCTGCAGAAAAAGCAGAGCAGCGCACCATCATCGAAACGGTGAATGCCAGTGGTAAAGTGTATCCCGAGGTAGAAGTGAAAATCAGCCCGGATGTAAGCGGTGAAATCGTAGAACTGACAGTAAACGAAGGCGACAGTGTAAGAAAAGGGCAGGTACTTGCAAGAATCTACGCCGACCTGTTGAATTCTACCAGAGATCAGGTGCAGGCAACTGTAAACCAGCAAAAGGCACAGGTAAGCAATTCAACGGCGCAGCTGGCATCTTTGAAGGCAACCCTCGATCAGACAGAAGCACAGTATAACCGTCAAAAAAAGTTATATAACGAAAAAGTAACCAGCCGCCTGGAATTTGAACAGGCAGAGCAGGCGTTTAAAAGTGCAAAAGCCAATTATACTGCTGCAACGGAAGGAATCAAGAGTGCACAGGCTGGTGTTCAGAGTGTACAGGCACAATTGAACAGGGCGGATAAGGATGTGAGCAGAACGGTGATTACCTCGCCGATGGATGGGGTAATCAGCCTGATGGCCATTAAGAAAGGAGAGCGTGTGGCGGGTAACAGTTTTAATGTTGGTACGGAAATGATGCGGGTAGCAGATATGCGCAGCATCGAAGTGCGGGTGGATGTTGGAGAGAATGATATTCCAAAAGTGAAATTGGGCGATACGGCCATTGTAGAAGTGGATGCATATACCAACCGAAAGTTCAAAGGACTGGTATACAAAATCGCCAATCCAACCACCAGCGCTGCAAGTACGTCTGTAGCAAGTGCTGAAGTAACTAACTACAAAGTGCATATCCGTTTGTTGCCCGACGATTATAAAGATTTGATTTTGCCCGGAAGAAGTTTTCCATTCAGACCAGGCATGACTGCAAGTGCAGATATACAAACCAGAAGCAAACAAAATGTTTTGTCCGTGCCATTGAATGCAGTTACCACCAGGGATGCGAGCGACAGCACTTCTGCAAAAAAAGCAGAAAAGAAGAAAGAAGAGAAAGCTGCTGAGCCGGCTGCTGTAAACACCAATACTCCAAAATCCGTTACCCTGGACGACAGCATTCAGGAAGTGGTATTTGTATTGCAGAAAGACAATACAGTTAAGAAAGTTCGGGTAAAAACAGGTATTCAGGACCTGAATCATATAGAAATCCTGGATGGTCTGAAAGCAGGCGATACAGTGATTACCGGTCCTTACCAGATCGTAAGCAAGACCCTCAAAGACGGAAACCTGGTTACCGTAGTAGCCAAGGATAAGCTTTTTGAGGAAAAGAAGAAATAGTATCTTTTTTTAAATAGTGTAGCTCCATAGTGAATGATCCTCCGGCGTTAACCGGGTGCAATCATCCGCTATGGAGTTTTTGTGTAAGTTTGCCTCCAGAATCATCAGCCATATGAAATTTGGGATATTAGGGAGCGGTAGCTGGGCAACTGCAATTGCAAAAATTTTAACGGATAACGGCAACACGATTAACTGGTGGGTCCGCAGTGGCGACAGCATAGCCTATATGCAAAAGAGGAGGCATAATCCACGCTACCTGAGCGGGGCCTATTTTAATCTTTCTCAATTGTTGCTTATTGAGCAGCTGGAAAAAGTAGTGGAACAATCGGATATATTGGTCGTAGCCATTCCTTCGGCTTTTGTAGAGGAAGTGGTATCTCAACTGCCCAAATCGGCCTGGCAAGGGAAGAAAATTGTATCTGCCGTAAAGGGAATTCTTCCGGAATCCAATAAATTACTGCATGAGTATATGGCCGACCTGGCCGATTTCCCGATCAACAGCTATTTTACGTTGCTGGGTCCCTGCCATGCAGAAGAAGTGGCTTCCGAGAAACTCTCCTATCTTACTTTTTCGGGTAAAGATGAAGAAGAAACTACTGCAATAGCAGCCTGCTTCAAAACCGAGTACATCAATACAGTGGTTAATACAGATGTAATTGGTGTGCAATATGCAGCGGTATTGAAGAATATTTATGCATTGGGAGCAGGTATAGCACATGGTCTCGAATACGGAGACAATTTTCAAAGTGTATACATTGCCGCCTGTGCCAATGAAATGGCCGGATTTCTGCGAACCATATCCGGTGCGGATAGCGGAGAAAAAAATGTTCAACAGAATTATGCAGCATCGGTTTACCTCGGAGATTTATTGGTTACCTGTTATTCGCTGTACAGCCGCAACAGAACCTTTGGGAACATGCTAGGCAAAGGTTATTCCGTAAAAGCAGCCATGTTGGAGATGAACATGGTGGCAGAAGGATACAATGCCAGTAAGTGTATCCATAAAACCAACGAAAGCTCTATAAAAGCGCATATTCCCATTGCATCTGTTGTATATGAAATGCTTTGGGAGCATTTGCCGGTAGACGAGGGATTCAAGAAAATAGAAGGATATCTTTATTAGAGTTGAAACAATTCAGCTGCAATTCCATCCGCATAAAATTTTCCTTTTGGCGGGATCACCAGGAAATTGCCTGAGCGAATCAGGGTTCCCTGGGCAATGAATTTGCCTGCCAGCTTCAGCACATTGGCTACAATAAAGCCATTGCCTATTTTTTCCAGCTGACTCAGGTCCAGTCCTTCCGAAGTACGCAATGAAGTCATGATGTATTCATTCACCCTTTGTTGACTCGTCAGTGATTCAATTTCGGCAGGAATGCTTTCCTGTTTCAGGGAAGACAGGTACAGGCTGTTGTTGGCAATATTCCATTGCCTGCTGATGCCGTTATAAGAGTGAGCGCCGGGCCCCAGACCAAGATAATGGCTGCCGGACCAATAACTGGAATTGTGTTTGCTTCGCATGCCGGGTAAGGCGAAATTGGAGATTTCATAGTGTTCATAGCCGGCAGCAGCAGTATGATCCATCAGTATGTCGAAATGAATGGCCTGTTTATCCGAATCAACCTCTTCCAGTTGCCGGTCGTTGATTTTTTTGGCAAGAATTGTTTTGGGTTCTACCGTAAGCGCATAACAGGAAAGATGCGGAACCTTTAATTGAATGGCAGTTTGCAGATTTTGTTTCCAATGATCATCGGAAAGCGTAGGCCCTCCGTAAATCAGGTCAATCGAAAGGTTGCTGAACCCGGCGGCCTGGGCAAGTTGTATGCAAGCCAGGGCCTGTTCTGCATTGTGTGCCCTGCCCATCCAGGCCAGATCTACTTCAAAAAAAGATTGAATTCCAATGCTCAACCGGGTAATACCTGCGGTTTTCCATACTTCCAGGCTGGAAGTACTGATGTCGTCGGGATTGGCTTCCAGGGTAATTTCGGCCTGATCGGAAACAGTAAAAATATTCCGGATACCCCCAAGGATGTGGTTCAATTGTTCCCCCGAAAGCAGGGAAGGAGTTCCTCCTCCAAAGTAAATGGTTTCAACCGGTTCATTCAGGTAACCCTGCTGCAACCTGGCTTCTGTAACAATTGCATCCGTCATTTGCGGCATGAGTTGTTGGTTCACCGAGAAGTGAAAATTGCAATAGTTGCAGGCTTTTTTGCAAAAAGGGATATGAATATAGATGCCGGCCATGTAAATAAATAATCATTAAAATTAGTATTGTTCCTGCTTCTGTAACAATTAATCGTTGTCATTCAATAATTTTGGGGTGATGAGATTCCTGCGCAGTATTTTTTGTATCCTGATTTTCAGCTCCATTGCCCCCCTGCTTGTTGCACAAACCGACAGCATGGGCAGAAAAGACACCGGATTGAACAGGCAGGGTCGTTCTGACGGCAGTAGCCCCGCAGCAGTGCAGCAGGGGCACGACAGTGTTCAGCAGGCAGTGGCCGACAGTGTTGCGCAAAATACCATTGCAGCAGATACCACACCGAAACCGGCCAGTCTGCCGCAGAAAGAAATCATCGATACCAGTAGTTTTCAGCGGTATATGGTGCATCCATGGCTTCCGATGAATCAGGCACCGGTCTACATGATGGTCGAATACCGGATCAGGGAGTCCAAGGATTATTTATTTTATTTACTGTATGGGATTATTCTGCTGCTGGCATTCATTAAAGTGATTTTCCCCAAGTATTTCAGGAATCTTTTTTTATTGTTTTTTCAGACCTCTCTTCGTCAAAAGCAAACCAGGGAACAATTGCTTCAGGATACCCTGGCCAGCCTGCTGATTAACCTGCTTTTTATCATTTCTGCCGGATTATTTATATCACTGCTCATGATAACAAAGGGATGGCTGCGCCTGCCGTTCTGGACATTATATGCATATGTAACCGGAGTTTTAATTGTGATTTACACAGGTAAATATCTTTTTCTGGTATTCGCCGGTTGGGTATTCAATAATAAGGAAGTAGCCAATGGATACATATTCCTGGTATCGATGGTAAACAGGATATTGGGCATATTGCTGATTCCCTTCAGTATAATCATGGCCTTTGGAGAAGCGCGTATTTTATCTGTGGTTGCAACATTGAGTATTGGATTGGTGATCGTTTTGTTACTTTACCGTTACCTTGTTTCATTTGGGTCACTCAGAAACGACCTGAAAATCAATGCATTTCATTTTTTCCTATACCTTTGTGCTGTTGAAATTCTGCCAATGCTATTGATATATAAGCTATTGGTTAATTATATCGGCTGATTTTTTACATTTGCAAAATTATTAGACAGAGCAGTATGATCAAACACGGGGTTAAACAATCAGCAGCTTCAAAGACGAGTAAAAAAATTCTGATTTCTCAGCCCAGACCGGAAAATGATAAATCACCTTACTTTGATCTGGAGAAAAAGCACGATGTGGAATTGGTGTTTCACCCATTCATTGTACTTGAAGGAATACCTGCACGCGAGTTCAGAAAGCAGAAGATTGATATAGCGCAGTATACTGCCATTATTTTCACCAGCCGAAATGCAATTGATCATTTTTTCCGGATGAGTGAAGAAATGAAAGTGAACATCGGACAGGATACCAAATATTTTTGTATCACCGAAGCTGTTGCACTTTATCTGCAGAAATTCATTTTGTACAGGAAGAGAAAAGTATTCTATGGTGCAGACGGAACCAACAAAAGTTTGTTCGATGTAATTAATAAGCACCGTGAATCCGAGAAGTTCCTGTATGTGTGCAGTGAAAATCAGCAGGACAATGAAATTGTGAGCTGGTTAAAAAACAATAAGTGCGAATTTCAGCTGGCTTTCATGTACAGAACCATCAGCAATGATATCAGACCTGCAATGGAACTGTATCAGTACCATGTAATCTGTTTCTTTACACCAAGTGGGGTAAGAAGCTTGCTGGATAGTTATCCGGATTTTGAACAGAAGGAAATTGTTATTGCTTCATTTGGAAGCAATACTTCCAGAGCAGTGGAGGAAGCTGGTTTCACACTCGAAATCAAAGTTCCTGCACCACAAAGGCCAAGTATGGTAGCCGCACTTGACCATTATCTTTGCTCTATTAAAACTACTTCGAAGAGTACCTCTAAAACAGCGGCCAGAGCCGTTAAAAAATAGTTGGATCCAAAAAGATATATTCAATGAACAAACCCCTCAGTTGAGGGGTTTTTAGTTAATCTGACTTATGGAAAAACGAAAAGGCAACAGACTGCTGCACGAAACCAGCCCTTATTTGCAGCAACATGCATATAACCCGGTTAACTGGTATCCGTGGGGCAATGAAGCATTGGACCTTGCCATACAGGAAAACAAACCCATCCTGGTGAGCATCGGCTATGCGGCCTGCCACTGGTGTCATGTAATGGAGCGGGAGAGCTTTGAAGATGAAGCCACAGCCGCATTCATGAATGAGCACTTTATTAATATTAAGATAGACCGTGAAGAAAGGCCGGACCTGGATCATATATACATGGATGCTGTACAGGCAATGACCGGTAGCGGGGGATGGCCGCTGAATGTATTCCTTACGCCGGATAAGAAACCATTTTATGGCGGTACATATTTCCCTCCTAAAAGGATGCACAACCGGTCTTCCTGGATGGAAGTTCTGGATGGAGTTAGCAAAGCCTATCAGGAAAGAAAACAGGCTGTGGAAGAACAGGCGGATAACCTGATAGGTCATTTACACAAAAGCAATACATTTGGATTGGTACAGCCGGAAGCCGGCAGCCAGGAACAGTTCTATTCAAAAGATACCCTGAACCAGATCGCCGCGCAGCTTCTGCAACAGGCAGATACAATAGACGGAGGATTTGGTGCAGCGCCCAAGTTTCCGCAGACCTTCAGTATAGTTTATCTATTACGACATCATCATTTTACAGGTGATGCGGCAGCCCTGCAACAGGCCCTGCTGAGCCTCGACAAAATGATACAGGGAGGCATCTATGACCAGTTGGGGGGCGGATTTGCACGATACAGTACCGATGCACAGTGGCAGGTGCCCCACTTCGAAAAAATGCTTTACGACAATGCACTGCTACTGATGGCCATTTCAGAGGCTTATCAGCTAACAGGGAATCCGCATTATAAGCATGTGATTGAGCAAACCATGGATTTCATTGCGAGAGAAATGACCAATGAATCGCATGGTTTTTACAGCGCCCTGGACGCAGACAGTGAAGGGGTAGAGGGCAAATTTTACACCTGGACAAAGGCCGAACTGGATGAGGCGTTGCAGGAAGATGCTGCTTTTTTCAATGCATTCTATCGGGTAGAAGCCAATGGTAACTGGCATGAAGGAAAACGGGAAAACCCACCTACCAATATTCTTTGGACAAACTGGTATCCGGAGCCGGAAGAGTTGGAGCGCTTGCAGCACTGCAGGGAAAAACTGATGCAATTGCGGGCAGAAAGGGTCCGGCCCTTACTGGACGATAAGGTGCTGCTTGGCTGGAATGCGATGATGGTTACAGCCTGTTGTAAAGCCTATGCTGCAACCGGAACGGAAAGCTATCGGAAGATGGCAACCGATAATATCTTGTTCCTTGAAAACCGGCTTAAAGATTCCCAAACCGGCCTCTGGAACCACACCTATAAGTCGGGGCAGCATGGAATACCTGCCTTTCTGGACGATTATGCCTCATTGGTACAGGCCTACATTTATTTGCAGGAAATGACCGGTGATGCGGCTTATTTGCTGAAGGCAGAAACCCTGACCCATCTGGTGTTGAAGCATTTTGAAGAACCGGAGACCGGATTCTTGTTCTACACCCCGGATTTTCAGCTGGACCTGATTATGCGAAAAAAAGAAGTGTATGATGGGGCAACCCCCAGCGGAAATGCAGTAATGGCGGAAAATCTGCAATACCTGGCCATTGTTTTTGACCGTCCGGAATGGGCAGAAAGAACCAGAATAATGCTGGTAACCCTCCAAAATGCCGTAACAAAGCATCCCACTTCATTTGGGGTATGGGCAGCAGTGCTGCAGAAGGAAGTCATTGGTTTTAAAGAAATTGTGGTAACCGGGCAACAGGCCAGCGGGTATCTGTATCCAATCAACAGAAAATATATTCCCAATAAAATAATCCAGTCTGCTGAAACAAATCCGGGAAATTTCCCGTTATTGAACGGAAAGCAGTACGGGGGGAGTGGAGTATATTTCTATTTATGTAGTAATTACACTTGTGCTCCAGCTTTTAACACCGTTGAAGAGTTTTTAGCAAAAGTGTAACAAGATTTAGCATAATTTGCTTCCCGACAGTGTTTTTAGAAGATTCATATTGTCTTAAATAATAATTTATACTATTTGACGTTACATCTACTTGTTACTGTTAAAATATTGGAAACAGCATTTTTTCATAGGTTAACAGCCATTGGAAAACATATATTTGCCACTGTCAAAATTCTGATCGGAAAATGAAAATGCATCTCTCGCTAATAGCTGCCGGGGCTTTGTCTCTCACCTTGGTGTCTTGTTTTAAAGGCAAAAAGAATAAGGGGCTTCCAGACGACGGACAGTTGCATGGAGTAGCGCCTGCTTCCAGACAAAGCATGAATGCACCGCGAAACATGGTGTATATTCAACCGGGAACCTTTCACATGGGTCCAAGTGATGAGGACGTTACCTATAATTATACTACGCGGAATCGCCAGGTATCTATACCTGGATTTTGGATGGACGCAACTGAAATAACCAACAATGAGTACCGTCAGTTCGTTACCTGGGTACGCGATTCACTGGCATTTAAAATTTTGTACGGACAGGGTATCAATAACCCGGATGATACAATGGCAGTAGACTGGAAAAAAGTAGCTGCGATCAAATGGGATAAAAGTACGGTTGAGAAGTTGAACGAACTGAACCTGGCGCCTGATAACCGCCTGTACGGCAGACCGGATCTGGATCCGGATAAACTGGTTTACCACATGGAGTATCCTGATTTAAAGGAAGCTGCCAAAAGGGAAAATGCCGGACTTCCACTCAAGAATTTTATTGTAAAACGAGATCAGAAAGTATATCCGGATACATTGGTTTGGATGAGGGATTTCTCTTATTCCTACAATGAGCCGATGACCAAAAGATATTTCTCTCACCCTGCTTTCGGAAACTATCCGGTTGTAGGGGTTAACTGGAAACAGGCAATGGCGTTTTGTCATTGGAGATCCCATATCCAGAATTCTTTCCTGGAGCGCAAGAAAATGGCCGTAGAGGGCGATTATCGTTTGCCCAGTGAAGCGGAGTGGGAGTATGCTGCACGTGGCGGAAGAACCAATTCCATGTTCCCATGGGGTAGCTATTATACAAGGAACAAAAAAGGATGTCTCCTGGCCAACTTTAAGCCGGGTAGAGGTAACTACGCCGAAGATGGTGGATTCTACACTGTTCGTGCAGATGCTTACTGGCCCAACGACTACGGTTTATACAATATGTCCGGAAACGTGGCAGAATGGACCGGCTCCTATTTTTATGAAGGTGCCTATAATTTCATGGCAGACATGAGTCCTGATATCCGTTACGATGCAAAAGATTCCGACAGACCCCGTGAGAAGCGGAAAGTGGTTCGCGGAGGAAGCTGGAAAGACATTCAGTACATGATTCAGGTGAGTACCCGGAACTACGAGTACCAGGATACGGCTAAATCTTATATCGGTTTCCGTTGTGTAATCGACCTGGCTCCAAAAATGAAGAAATAAAATTCAGATAACCAATTCCTATTCTAAATACTTACGCTAAACCTAAAATTTAAAAAATGGCTGCTGCAATTCCTCCTAAAGTTAGTAAATGGTTCGATGTTGGTGTATCCATCGCAGCTGCGGTGGTGATTTATGGTGCTTTACAGAAAATCTTACATACAGAAATTGCAGACCTGATGCTGAAAATAGGTCTCGGTACAGAGGCGCTGATTTTTGTAGGATATGGAGTACTTTATCTGATTTATCCGGCCATTGATGATCATGAAGTTCATTTACCAGGTAAAGGACAGCCCGTTGGTAATCCGGCATTATCCAGCCTGGATAAAATGCTGCAGGAAGCAGACATCACTCCGGCTAACCTCGCCAAACTGAGCGCTGGGTTCCAGAAGCTGGGTTCTACAGTAGAAAAAATGGGCGAAATTGGTGACGTTGTAAAATCTACAGGCGATTTCTCTGCAAAATCGAGGGAGGCCAGTGACGCGATGGGTGCTGTAATCACAGCTGCCAGTAATGCGGCTCAGTCGCTGAAAGGATTTGGTGAAGCAAATGATGCAACCAAGCAGTTCCACAACCAGATGCAGACCATTACCAAGAACCTTTCTTCTTTAAATACTATTTACGAACTGGAATTGCAGGAGAGCAACAATCACCTGAAAGCCCTGAATCAATTCTATGGCAAGCTGGCGCAGACAACCAGTATATTGAGCGGCGGTGAGCAGGATGCTGCAAAAGCCAAAGAGCAGATCAGTTTGCTGGCCAATAACCTGACCAAACTGAATCAGGTATATGGTAACATGCTTACAGCCATGAATGGAAGATAATTGCCCGGTGCAACCAAAACCAATTTGTAATTAATATTGATAAACGTAAGATAGTATGTCACTACCCAAGGAACCGCGGCAGAAGATGATCAACATGATGTACCTGGTGTTAACAGCACTGTTGGCACTGAATGTATCGTCTGAGATCTTAAATGCTTTTAAGACGGTAGACAAAAGCTTAATGACGGCAAGCGGAATAGTAGAACAGAAGAACATCAGTATTTTTAAATCATTCCAGAAAAAAATGGATGATCCTGTTACCAGGGATAAAGCTGCTGAATGGTTCCCCAAAGCACAAAAAGCCAAGCAACTGGCAGACGATGCATATAATTATATTGAATCTTTGAAACAGGAGCTGAAAAAAGAAGCTGGTCTGTCTAAAGATGAAGCTGGAAAGGAAGTATATAAAGAAGATGATCTGGATGCAGCAACACGTATGTTTCTTTCCAACCCACCCGAAGGAAAGGGTAAAGGAAAAGATTTATACAATAAGCTGAAAGCCTTTAAAGATCAGCTTCTGGCCGTTGATCCGGATATCGCAAAAGAAGTTGGACCAACACTTCCACTGGATATACCTGATGCGAAAGATGATAAAGCAAAAACACAATGGGCTTACAGTTTCTTTCACATGACACCTACTGTTGCTGGTATCACGATCCTGAGTAAATTCCAGAACGATATTAAAAACAGTGAAGCGCAGGTGGTTGAATATTGCCACAAAGAAATTGGTGAGGTAGAACTGATCTACGACCAGTTTCAGGCAATTGCCAATGCCAATGCAAGTTATATCATGCCCGGAGAAGAGATTGTGATCAACGCGGGTGTTGGTGCATTCAACAGTGCTTCCAAACCAACGGTAACCGTAGATGGCGCTGTTGCCTCTCCAACTCCTGATGGGTCTTTTGAATATAAATTTAAGCCTACCAGCAGTGGTACTAAAAAAGTAAATATTTCTTTTGTGAAGCCAGATGGTACTACCGCTTCAGTAACAAAAGAAATCAAATACACGGTGGGTGTTCCTTCCGGTCTGGTTGTATCTACAGATAAAACCAGGGTGTTCTATCAGGGATTGGATAACCCGCTGAGCATCACCGGTGGTGGTGGAGATGAAAAAGTGAATGTGAGCATAGATGGCAATGGTGTAAGCTTCCGTAAGGAAGGCCCTGGTCAGTATATCGTAAACTGTACTGCATTGGGATCAGCTACCGTAACCGCTACAGACGGGAAAAACACCCAGAAGATTGTTATACCGGTAAAACGGGTTCCCAATCCTTTGGCTACAGTTGGCGGAAAAGCCGGAGGCCCTATTGCTGCCAATATATTTCGTGTACAGAAAGGGGTAGCTGCAGAGTTGAGGGATTTTATTTTCGAAGGGGTTAAATACGAAGTGGTTTCATTTACCCTGATCTGCACCGGAAAAGGATTTGAGGAAAGCGGGTTTGGTATTGCAGAAGTGGGTAGTGCTTACTTTAACGGAGATGCTCAGGCCCTGCTTCGTAAATGTCAGGCAGGCTCAACAGTTGTAATTGATGAAATTAAAGTAACGGGACCCGGAGGTTCCAGAATACTGGATCAGAATATTTCATTTACACTTCAATAAATGTGCGTATGAAAACGATGTTAATCAAGGGAGTTGTATTGGGGGTGGCTGTAACCGGCATGCTGCAATTAAATGCGCAGTCTAAGTACAGAACCGGCGGAACTACAACAAAACCTGCCACTGTTAAACAGGAGCAGGCTCCTGCGCAGGCTACACCTGTCAGGGATACTGTAATTAAAAGAACCAGTAACAACGCAGCTCCTGCTTCTGCGGGCGCAGTAACGGTTACTTACGATACCACCATTCAGGGAGGCTTTGATGAAAAACCGGAAATAGCGCTGCGCAACAATTATGCAATGGTCCGGAATCAGGTAAGGGATCGCAAGCCATTGGAATATGAAGACCTGCGCGAAGATGATGCGCATTTCAGTCATTTTGTTTGGAGAGAAATTGATGGCAGGGAAAAAATCAATCAATCGTTTGTATATCCGGGTAAGGAAGATATGGGAGATCAGCGTTTTTTCTCCATTATCCTGAATGCTATTAAGAACGACAGTGTGGTGGCATTTTCTGCAGATAACGATCGCTTCACTACTCCGCTTACGCTTAGCCAGGTAATGGCTTTAACAGGCGGTGCATACGATACTGTTGAAGTAACCGATCCTGTTACCGGTACAATGGAGCGGGTGATTACTAAAAAACCCAAATTCAGTCCGGATTCAGTATATACTTTCCGCA
Source organism: Sediminibacterium sp. (assembly GCA_028687975.1). GTDB lineage: Bacteria > Bacteroidota > Bacteroidia > Chitinophagales > Chitinophagaceae > Sediminibacterium. The sequence goes on along the minus strand of JAQTZD010000015.1, from coordinate 23,988 downwards.
TAAAGGAACAGGTGATTTTTGACCGGGAGGCCAGCAGGTTATTTACCAGAATTATTGGTGTAGCCCCTATTGCCAAGCAAGTGGTTGCCGGTAAGTCCCTGCCAAGGGTTTTGTTCTGGGTGTATTACCCGGATATCCGCAAAACACTGGCAAGATATGATGTGTACAATCCCAAAAACTTCTCTGCAAGAATGACCTGGGAGGAACTCATGGAAAGCAGGTATTTCTCCAGTTACATCATCAAATCTACCATTGGTAACCCCGGCGATAAATCGCTGAGCGCGATGTACAAGGACCCGTTGTTCCGTTTACTGGAAGGAGAAAACATCAAGCAAAAAATATTCAATTACGAACAGGATCTCTGGGCTTATTAAGCCAGATTACAGGATATTAAAAAAGGGGCATTGCCCCTTTTTTTTATACTTAATATATAATAAAATAATCAGATAGACGAATTTTTATCAAAAAAAATAGAAAAAATGATATCTATCCCTTAACTTCGTTTCGGTTTTTCATAGGATATTGGATTTTAAAAACGGGGCTGGATTTTTATCCTGGCCCTTTTTTATTTTTAAATATCCCCCTTATTCCTGGCGGTCTTTTTGTAAGTATTTGGCCAATATTCCTGCCTTTTGGGCTCCAATAACTTCACTCAGGGCCTTTTCTGTCTGATCCTTTATGTTTTTTACCGACCGGAAGGTTTTCAGGAGCTGGTTCACCGTTTGCGGCCCAATACCCGGAATCTGTTCCAGTTCATTTTTAAAAGTGCCTTTGGATCGCTGGTTGCGATGGAAGGTGATACCAAAACGGTGTACCTCATCCCGGATTCTTCTGACCAGCTTCAGGGAATCGCTGTTCCAGGGTAATTTGATAGACTCCTTATCTCCGGCAAAGAACAGTTCCTCCTCATTTTTTGCCAGACCAACCAGGGTAGTGGTGCCGGTAAGCCCCAGATCCCGGATGCTTTCCAATGCGGCACCCAATTGCCCCTTACCTCCATCAATGATGACCAGTTGCGGAAAATCCAGGCCTTCATCGCGAAGGCGTTTGTATCTCCGGTACACCACTTCCTTCATGGTAGCAAAATCGTTGATGCCTTCAACGGTTTTTACATTGAATCTCCGGTAGTCTTCTTTGGAAGGAGTTCCATTTTTAAAGCAAACCATGGCAGAAACAGGATAGGCGCCCTGAAAATTGGAGTTATCAAAACATTCTATATGAACAGGCAGTTCCGGTAACTGAAGATAATTCTGCAGTTCGTACAGCACTTTTTTCTGTTCCATATCCGATTTTCCTTCCAGGTGTAGAATCTTCTTTTTTCTCAGTTCGTCTTTGAAATAAGACACGTTCTTGACGGAGAGGTCCAGTAATTTTCTTTTATCTCCGGCTTTGGGCACCGTTATGACCACTTCCGGATCAGGATAATGAATTGGAAAAGGAACAATGATTTCGTGTGCCATACTGTTGAAAGCGCTGCGCAGATTGCCAATCACAAATTCAAGCACTTCCTCTTCGGATTCTTCCAGTCTGGTTTGCACGGGAACGGTATGGGTCTGTACAATGGTTCCATTCTGTACCATCAGATAGTTCACGTAGGCTTTATCATCGTCTTTTAAAATAGAGAACACATCCAGATTGGTCAGGTGCTTACTCACAATAACCGATTTGGCCTGATAGTTTTCGAGGTGTTCTATTTTCTTTTTAATCATTGCAGCCTTTTCAAAATCGAGGTTGGATGCATGCTGCTGCATTAATCCGGTGTAATGTTGAATCACAGCACCCAGGTTCCCTTTAAGCACGTTTCTCACCATTTGAATACCTTCCTGGTAGTCTTCGGTAGTTTGCAGGCCTTCACAGGGACCTTTACAATTTCCCAAATGGTATTCCAGGCAAACTTTGAATTTACCTTTCTGAATATTAGCAGCGGTCAGATTCAGTTTACAACTTCGCAGCGGAATGTATTGCTTTACAAAACCAATTAACTCCCGTACTCTTCCTGCAGAAGTAAAAGGGCCAAGGTATTCAGAACCGTCGTTTATTTTTTTTCTGGTTAGGAAAATACGGGGGAAGGGTTCCTTTTTGATAATGATATAAGGATAGGTCTTATCGTCTTTCAGGTCTATATTGTACTTAGGCTTGTATTCTTTAATCAGCGCGTTTTCCAGTAAAAAAGCATCCTGTTCGGAATCTACAATGGTAAATTCAATCCGGTGAATCCGTTGAACAAGCTCATGTGTTTTATATCCTGTAAAAGTTTTGGTGAAATAAGAGCTGACCCTCTTTCTTAAGCTTTTAGCTTTTCCCACATACAGCAACGCACCAGCATTATCGAAGTATTTATAAATACCCGGACTGAGCGGAATGGTATGCGCAATCTGTTGAAAAACTTCCTGTGTCATTTCTCCAAAGGTTTATTCCAATCTACAGCAATGGTTTGGCTATGACTCAATTCCTGGTAATTTTTAGCAGATACTATCTGAAAACCCTGGTCTGCAAGCCAGCTGAACTGGTTGGTATAAACAGTATCATTTAGCTTCCAGTTTTCCCGGAGGAACATTCTTTTGATGGCATTTGTTTTGTCGTTCAGCAAAATGTCGATGCGCTGCAGTTTGGCATCCGGATCTGTAGCGGTATAGTTGATGGTATAACTGTTGGTAGACAGGTCCTGAAACACCGTTTCTTTATACAGATATTTTTGTTTGTTCCAGTTTTCCAATACGGTCAGTATTCCATTGGCAAGCCCGAGGAACGCATCTTTTGTTATGGCTGAACTGTCTTTTCGTGAATCAACTGTGAGGGTTCTACGGATATCAAAATTGCGCAGGTCTACAAAACGGATTTGTTCACGGATAAAATCTGCACAGGGGTAATATTTGGCTGTGTCCGCAACAGGGAGTGCCGTTTTTTGCCTGGGTCCTTCATTGCAGAAAGAAAAGAAACTGATCAGTAAAAGCACAAAGGGCACAAGGTTTCTAAGCATATTGCAAAACTATCCAAAATCGGGCTATTTCCACTGACGGGTGATGCCCAATTTGATACCGTAATCCATCAGGTGTTCTTTGATGGGATATTGATTGGAATAGGAGGGCAGATGTTGATAGCGGATTTGAGG
>JAQTZD010000015.1:0-20776 GCA_028687975.1 Sediminibacterium sp. | reverse complement strand
GCCTGTTCAGCATTTTTGTTTAATGTGGTGTTGTTGCGGATGGAGAGTCTTTCTTTTCTTTCTGCTGCACCAATTTGTGCTCCTATGAATTCAGCGTCTGGCCTGTTGTACTCCCGATTGTTGAATTCGTTGAGGATTCGGTTCTCTGCTATGTTGGAGAGCGTTGCATCAGTAAAATGCTGTGGTTCTATGATGCCAAAATAAGATTCATCATCACCGTCTTTCACAATTTTGTTGTGACTGGCATGGGCGTGACCAGCGGTTTTTTTGACTTCAGCAATCAGCCGTTTGGCTTGCAGTTGCTTGCCTGCTGAAGGGGCCATCAGTAAAGTGGAAACCGTAAGTGTGGAAATAATCAGCAACGAGATGAAGGTAAGCGCCGGCCATGCAGGATATCCATGCAATTCAGTTCGTATGTTCTTCCAAACCTTGTCGGAAGGGAACATACGATGCTGATTCATTTCATCCTGTAAGAAATGCTCAAATTCGTTGTCTTGGTAATTCCTGAAATCCATATAAACAGCTCAACACTTACTAACTACTTACTATTTCTTGAATGCAGCCGCCCAGCTGAAATGTTCTCTTGGGCGGTCGATGATTCTTTTCTTCAACAGAATAGTTTCAAGCATGGCTTTTGCCCTGGTATACTGGCTCCTGCTCGTACTTTCTTCTATATCCAGCATCTCACTGATTTCCTTATGACTGTAACCCTCCAGTGCATAAAGGTTCAGTACTGTTTTGTAACCCAAGGGAAGCAGCCTGATGCATTCAATGATCTGGCGTGCCTGCATAATCGAAGGAATGGTTTCCTCTTTTACTTCCAGAAATCCGGCGTGGTCCAGATCAACATTTTCGGAGAATTTTTTATTTTTCTTCAAAAAATTGATGCAGGTGTGAACGATGATCCTGCGGACCCATCCTTCAAATGCGCCTTTGTTCTGAAATGTGTGAATCTGAGAGAAAATCTTGATAAACCCCTCCTGTAACATATCTTCTGCATCTTCTCTGCTCTGGCTGAAACGATAACATACACTGAGCATTTTAGGACTGTACCGATTGTACAGCTCCCGCTGAGCGGAGGGATCATTTTGTAAACAGCCTGCCAGAATCAATTGCTCTGTCATGAAGGGGATCTATTTATCCCTAAATATAAGACAATTTTATAATTGTGCTAGCTGCACGTTTATGCGGGTTTTAACGGTATTTTGGGGATTAAGTGATTGATTTAGCGCATTTTAAAGCAAAATTAATCAGCGGGACATCGGCGAAGCCATAATTTGAATCTGATTTCAATATACCCTACATGGAAAGCCAACAACCTGCACCACCACCCTCTTCCGGTTTGAAGGTATACAGCGGCAGCTGGACCGAACAGGATCTGATACACTTGCTGAAGCGAACCATGTTCGGTGCGAAAAGAGCAGATATTGATTATTTCAGAAATAAAACGATGGGCGAAGTAGTAGATGAATTGCTGAATCCTGTTTTGGCCATGCCCGATCCGCCCGTAAAAGAATACTCAACAGGCAATGCAGCTGTTCCGGATACCCAGGTTATTGCGGGAACAACATGGGTGAACGACCCATCCACAGACGGAACCATCGCTTCGCTTAGAAGGGCTTCATTTAAAAAATGGTGGATGGGAGTGATGATTCACCAGGACAGAAGTATCCGGGAGAAAATGACCCTGTTCTGGCACAATCATTTTTCAACAGAATCCAACGATGTAGGAAATGCACAGTATGTATACAAACATCATCATTTGCTTCGGACAAATGCGCTGGGAAACTTTAAGGCTTTAACAAGAGCGGTAACAACAGATCCGGCTATGCTGGTTTATCTCAACGGACAGCTGAATACAAAAACAGCAGCAGACGAAAACTATGGGCGGGAATTACAGGAACTGTTTTGTTGCGGCAAAGGACCGGAATCATTATACACGGAAGCAGATGTGAAATCGGCGGCCAAAGTACTCACAGGATGGAGAAATAATACAGCCGCTATTGCTTCCTATTTTGATCCCAACCGGCACGATACCACGAACAAAAGTTTTTCTGTTTTTTATAATAACACAGTAATACAGGGAAGAACAGGTGCCACAGCCGGCGATCTTGAACTGGATGATTTGTTGAATATGATATTTTCTGTTGATGAAGTTGCCAAATATATCTGCAGAAGATTGTACCGCTGGTTGGTATACTATGATATAGATGCCACTGTAGAAGCCAATGTGATTGTGCCCATGGCCAACATGTTACGGGCTGGTCAATATGAAATAAAACCTGTGCTGTCGGCACTATTGAAGAGCGAACATTTTTACGATACCCTTTCCAGGGGATGTCAGATTAAAAGCCCGGTAGATCTGGTGGTCGGGATGTGCCGGGAATTGAATGTAACATTTCAGCCCGAAACGGATTACATCATCAATTACGGACAGTACAATTATCTTGTAAACTGGCTCGCCAACATGCAACAGAACATTGGAGATCCGCCCGATGTAAGCGGATGGAAGGCCTATTATCAGGAGCCACAATTTTATGAAATCTGGATCAACAGCGACACCTTACCCAAGCGAAATCAGTTCACCGATCTGATGGTGATGAATGGCTATACCTACAATGGAAAGAAGTTGCAGATTGATGGTGCTGAATTTGCCAAAACCCTTTCTGATCCCGGGAATCCCAACCAACTGATTGATGATCTGACTGCTGTGATGTACCGGGTTAATATTTCCCAGGCTTCAAAAGCACAGTTGAAAAAAGATATTTTATTGAGTGGTCAGATGAATGACCAGTATTGGACGGATGCCTGGAATACATTTATCACAATACCTGGCAATGCATCCAACACCACTTCTGTTAAAAATAAGATCAGGGATCTCATAAAATATCTCATGAACCTGGCAGAATACCAGCTGACATAATAACGCACATGAAAAGAAGAGATTTTTTACGAAAGGCAGTACCGGCAGGAGTTGTATTACCCTCTCTAGTAAGCGGGTTTTCTTTCAGGGCATTTGGTGCAGATTCCCCTTTTGCGCAATCCCTGCTGATGCCTGTATCGGAAACTGATCATATTTTGGTGATTGTACAACTCAACGGAGGAAACGACGGACTGAATATGGTGATACCTCTGGAGAATTTCAGCAATTATGCCAACGCCCGTTCTAATATTTATATTCCGGAAGATAAAGTACTAACGCTGGCTGATACCAATAAGGCCGGTCTGCATCCTGCCATGACGGGTATGCAGCAATTGTACAATAATGGTCAGTTAAAAATTATTCATTCGGTTGGATATCCGCAGCCCAGTTTTTCGCATTTCAGGGCAACGGATATCTGGATGAGTGCAAGCGACAGCGCTTCGGTGGTTAATACTGGTTGGGCGGGCAGGTATTTGAATTACGAGTATCCCAACTTCCCTACAGGATACCCAAATTCCAGCATGAAAGATCCGCTTGCAATACAGATCGGATCAACTACCTCGCTTACTTTTCAGGGGCCGTCGGTGAGTATGGGAATGAGTATCAGCAATCCTTCCAATTTTTATAATTTACTGAGCGGTGTGCAGGACCCTGTGCCGGATACACCGGCGGGAAAGGAACTGAACTTTGTCCGGCAGATCGCACAACAAACTCAACAATATGCAGCCGTTATAAAAGACGCAGCATCCAAAGTGCCGGTTCAGGTTACGTACCCATCCGGTAATTCGCTGGCCGATCAGTTAAAAATCGTAGCCAGACTCATTAAGGGAGGCTTACAGACCAGGGTGTATATGGTGAACTTTGGTGGATTTGACACACACGCTTCCCAGGTGAACAGTACCGATAAAACTACCGGAACACATGCCAACCTGTTGATGCGCGTTAGCCAGGCCATCAAGGCATTTCAGGATGACCTGGCATTTTTAGGAGTGGACGACCGGGTAACCGGTATAACGTTCTCCGAGTTTGGAAGAAGGATCAAAAGCAATGCAAGTACTGGAACAGACCATGGTACAGCGGCACCCATGTTTGTATTTGGGAAACAGGTATTGGGCGGTGTATTGGGCAACACCCCCAACTTCGGTGCCAATGTAACCGTGAACGAGAACCTTCCTTTTCAATATGATTTCAGGAGTGTGTATGCAACTTTGCTGTCCAACTGGCTCTGTGTGAACGACAATGATCTCCAGCAGGTAATGCTCAAAAATTACCAGACCTTGCCGTTGGTGAATACCATTGATTGCAAAAAGGCGGTGAACCTATCCGGAGAGCAGCTAATCAGCAATTATCCCAATCCGTTTACCAGCAATACGGTAATTACATTTAAAACAGCCGGAGGGCATACCCTTGTGCAGATCATCGATACTTCCGGAAGGGTAATTGCCCATTTGACCGATAAAGAATACCCCTCCGGCACTTTTACCGTTGTTTTTAATAGTGGAAACCTGCCTTCGGGCATTTACTATGCCCGCCTTCAAAACCTTGCCACACAACAGGTACGTGCAATGATCAAAGTAAAATAGACCCGGAGGCAATACCGTTCCTCCTTTTTTTTGCAACAATGATGTATTTTTTCAAATACCTCTCTATATTTGCAACATTGTAGCAAAATTTGAATCACATGAAAATGATCGCACTTGGCCTGTTGGGCCTGTTTCTAACCAGCTATGTTTCTCTGGAGGCGAATACGAGAGTAGCTTTTACAGCAGTACCTGCCACTAAAGGCAATTTACAGGGTACAGTAGTGGATTTGTTAACGGGAAAGCCGTTGGCCGGAGCAACCATCTATCTTCATGAGGCAAAAACAGGAACGATTGCAGGGACTGATGGAACGTATAAAACCCCCGAGGTTCCTGCCGGAAAATACCTGGTGGAGGTTTCATTTGTAGGATATCAGTCTTACCTGGAGTCGATGAATATTGAAGGAACGGTAAAGCAGGATTTTAAGCTGAAGTATTCTGTATTGGAAAATGAGGCTGTTACAGTAACCGGAGTAGCTTCTGCAACAAAAATCAGGCAATCTGCACAGCCGGTGTCCGTTTTGAAAAAATCTGATCTGTTAAAAAATAGTGCTACCAATATTGTAGACGCACTTACGCAGCTTGTACCCGGAGTTGCTACACTCAGCACAGGTCCTGCCATTGCCAAGCCGGTAATCAGGGGATTGGGGTATAACCGGGTGATCACCATACACGATGGTATTCGTCAGGAAGGTCAGCAGTGGGGAGATGAACATGGCATTGAGGTGGATGAATACAGTATACAGAAAGTGGAAGTATTGAAAGGACCTGCATCGTTGTTGTACGGAAGCGATGGTATGGGAGGAGCGGTTCACCTGATTACCAACACCCCGGTAGAGCAGGGGACCATTAAAGGAAATCTCAACGGACAGCTGATCGATAACAATGGATTGAACGGCATCAATGCGAATGTTGCCGGACATCTCAAGAACGGATTCAACTGGAATGTATATGGCACACATAAATCGGCAAAAGATTATCAAAATAAATACGATGGAAGAGTATTAAACAGCCGGTTCAACGAAAACAATTTCGGCGGATACATTGGGATCAATAAATCCTGGGGCTACAGTCATTTGCTGGTCAGCAATTTCAATCAGAAAATTGGTGTGGTGGAAGGAGACAGAGATAATGCAACCGGCAAATTCACCATTTTCACGGGAAGTCCTCTGGAGAGAATTGCAACAGATGCGGATCTGAATAGCAGAACGCCGGTAGCGCCTTTTCAGCGTATCAATCACTTTAAAATTGCATCTGATAACAATATTGCGGTTGGTGCAGGCAGACTTGCGGTTAACCTGGGTTACCAACGCAATCAGCGAAAAGAATTTGCCGATCCGCTGGCACCGAACACTCCTGAGCTTTTCTTTGATCTGCAAACCATTAATTACAACGTACAGTTGCAGTTAAAAGAGCAGAATGGCTGGAGAACAGCAATTGGTATAAATGGAATGTACCAGCAGAACCGGAATAAAGCGGAAGAAGTGTTGATTCCGGAATACAATCAGTTTGATGCAGGGGTATTTGTGTATACGCGGAAAACTTTCAATAACAACCTGACGCTGAGCGGGGGTATAAGGGGAGATATGCGAAAATTGAACAGCCATGCGTATACTGATGATAATAATGAAATAAAATTCACACAGTTCAATAAAACATTTGGCAATTTCAGCGGCAGTATTGGTTTGGCTTATAATGCTTCTGATGCAGTTACTTTCAAAGCTAATATTTCCAGGGGATACCGAGCGCCTTCCGTATCGGAGTTGGCCAGCAACGGAACCCATGAAGGAACCAATCGTTACGAGTATGGAGACAAGCAATTAAAAACAGAGACTTCTTTGCAATTGGATGCAGGCGTTGAGGCGTATACCGAGCATGTAAGTTTCATGGTGAACACCTTCTACAACCACATCAGTAACTATATATTTTACAGTAAACTGGAAAGTGTACTGGGAGGAGATTCATTGGTTACTGTAGACGGAGAAGACCTTACTGCATTTAAGTTTAAGCAATCCGGAGCAACCCTGTACGGCTTTGAAGCAAAAGTAGACTTTCACCCGCACCCGCTGGATTGGTTGCATTTTGCCAACACGTTCTCCATGGTTGCAGGAAAATTCAATGAATCTTTTGAGGGAACCAACCGTTTACCATTCATTCCACCTGCAAGATTGCTGACAGAACTTCGCGGAGATTTCAAGAAAATAGGTTCAGGTATTGGTAACCTGTATGTGAAACTGGAAATGGATAATATCCTGAATCAGAACCGCGTATTTACTGCTTATAATACGGAGTCTGCTACATCTGGCTATACGTTATTGAATATAGGAGCAGGAACAGAATTTACCAGCAGAGGCAGAACCCTGTTCTCCGTGTATCTGGCGGTGAACAACATTGCAGATGTGGCTTACCAGAACCACCTGAGCCGTCTTAAATATGCAGCAGTGAATAATGTTACGGGCAGAATGGGTGTGTTTAATATGGGCCGCAACTTCAACATCAAAATAAATGTGCCCCTCAATTTTAAATTGAAATAAGGAACTGCAGGGCTTACAGCAGTCATGCTTTTTTCTATGTTGGTTTATGAAGATGGCCCCTGCTCGAAGGGGCCATCGCTTTTTAATTCCTGATGCATCGAACGGAGAGCCCGTTCTGTTTAAAGGCAGAGGCTTTTTCGAAAGCGAACCGATCTGCTGAAATACTCCTGTTGTAAGCCAGTTCTTTATCCTCTTCCGTACTGCTCCACCAGTAACCATAAACGCCCAATTCTTCAAAAAAAATGTCTTTGGTGAGTATACCACTTGGTAGGGCGCTGAAGCCACTTTCGTTGCTGCCGTTTAATTCGGATTCCCAGCCCGTAGTGCTTTTTAACTTGCGGGTTGCGGCAGCAAAACCACCTAAATTTGTAGCCAGTTTGTCCCAATCGTTGTTGGTGGGAACGTGCCATCCGGCCGGTGTCAGGCCACGGGAATCATTTACTGCAAACCAATTGTACAATTTGCCATACTTAGGGCCATTTTCGGCTTTGTATTCATAGTAGCACCAGGCAGGTGTTCCTTCTGTTCCTGCTTTTTCCCATTCTGCGTCCGTTTTGGCTTCGGGGATGGGATCGCCGTTTCTGAAATGACCGGTATTCAGGTTCTGCGCCATCCATGTTTGAGATCCGATTACTACGGTCTTATAGCTATTGCCGGATTTATCCTTCACCTGTGCCTGTAACATGGTTACAAAAACAAGCAGGAAGCTGAGGAGTGTACTTTTTTTCATATTAATTATTGTTGAGTTGTAGTGTTGACAACTGAACAATAAAAGTATGGAATGAGCCACAGCTGTGCATACCGTTGTTACGGTATGGGAGGGTAACGTTCCCGGAAAGAGTTATGCCGGCACATGGGTGTTAGCAATGTGCCGGCGGGAAGTATTTAAATGCTTACTTGTTTTTAACGACCAAGGACATGGTAAGCGATTTCGTATGTGCCGGAATCAGTTAATGCGATGGATGACTTAAGCACAATTGTAAATGCCGAGGCTGTTGTTGCACTGGGCTTTACGAAAAGGTTAGTATCCGGCCCGGTTGAGCCGGATACTGTGTTAACTGGCTGGATTAATACAACAGGTGCATTAGCATAAGCAGAATTAAAACTTACAGTTATTAAAGATGATCCACCAGATCCAGCACCCGCAGCCGGTGCTGTTCCAACATTTAATGTGATTACACCTGCAACATCATTCCCAGAGATACTAACATTCGCGCCTGTTCCAGCTTGTGCAGCACCAACAATTGTAACAGCCGGTGCAGCGCTATTCCCAATCACTTTAGCTGCATTAACAGAACTGGTCGTAGTTATTGCCCCTGAAGTTTTTACATCTGTAACACTGCTATTCCCCAGTTGGATGGTATTAGATGTTGTAACAGATGCCTCAGAACCGATTGCTGTAGCATTGGTTAATCCGTCTGCACTCACACCTGCATTGTATCCAATGGCAGTATTATTATCTGTTGTGATATTATTGATTAAAGTATTATAACCAATGCCTGTATTGTTTTTTCCTGTTGTATTGTTTTTTAGCGATTCCTGACCCACAGCGGTATTGCTATTTGCCGTATTATTTTGCAGTGCATTTTGCCCAACAGCAGTATTGTTGGAGCTTACTACATTCTTACTAAGTGCGCCAAACCCGATGGCTGTATTATCAGTGCCCGTTGTGTTAGCATTTAATGCACCATAGCCAAATGCAGAATTGTTGCTGATAGCGCTGCTATTGTTTTGTCCTGCGCCAACACCATAGCTGGTATTGGTAGCACTGTAATTCAGCTCCCCTGCCCATGTTCCGTTTACTTTAAATCGCAAAGGCTGATCATTGCTAGATCCGAGGAAATAGGTGGTACCAACAGTTGGTAAAGTATTTCCGGTTGTGCTCCATTTGGTGCTCAGCATAGTAGCGGTGTCTGATACTTTTAACCTGTTGCTTAACATGTAAGTCGTGTCGGTTAATAAGAGCCTGTTGCTAAGCATATATGTTGTGTCACTAATCTTGAGACGATTACTCAGCATGGTGGCGGTGTCGCTGATCATTAGTCTATTAGCAAGCATTGTAGTGGTGTCTGATATTTTTAAGCGGTTGTTTAGCATGGTAGTTGTGTCACTGATCAAGAGTCTGTTGGCGAGCATATAAGACGTGTCTGATATTTTTAATCGGTTGCTCAGCATGGTAGTTGTGTCGCTGATCAGGAGCCTGTTATTGAGCATATAGGCCGTGTCTGATATTTTTAAGCGGTTACTCAGCATATAAGCTGTATCGCTGACCAGGAGTCGTTTGATGAGCATTGTGCTTGTATCGCTGTATTGCACAAATGGAGCGAGCATGGTAGCGGTATCTGTTTTTCGAAGATATCGGCTCATCATAAAACTGGTATCACTTATTAGTAATCGATTGATGAGCATAGCGCTTGTATCACTGTATTGCACAAATGGGGCGAGCATGGTAGCAGTGTCTGTTTTGCGGAGGTATCGGCTCATCATAAAGCTGGTATCACTGATTCGTAGCCGGTTGTTGAGCATAGAAGTTGTATCCTGAATCAACAATGCCATGCCCTTTCGTTGGTAGCCACTCATCTGGTTGCTGGTATCACTGATCCGTAATCGGTTGATGAGCATTGTGCTTGTATCGCTGTATTGCACAAATGGAGCGAGCATGGTAGCGGTATCTGTTTTTCTAAGATACCGGCTCATCATAAAACTTGTATCACTGATCCGTAATCGGTTGTTGAGCATTGTGCTGGTATCGCTGTATTGCACAAATGGGGCGAGCATAGTGGCCGTATCCGTTTTTCTGAGATACCGACTCATCATGAAACTGGTATCCGTTGCACGCAGGTATTTGGTGAGCATTGCTGCAGTATCACTTGGGCTCAGCTTGCTGTTGAAATTACTCCAGTCCGCAGTTGTTAATACGCCCCGGTTGGTTGCAGATGCATTCGGGAAATTGAAACTGTGTACGGTACCGGAAGAAACGATGTTCACATTGGTGCCGGTAGTGTCGACTGCAAAACTTTGCCCTCCGCCCAATGAAAGGGGCAGCCCGTTCAACCCTATGGAACTGTTCACCAGTTTACTGTTTTCGATGGTGGCATCTTTAATTTTTTCATTGGTTACGGCATCTGTACCAAGTTTGCTGTTGGTAATGGCTAGTGGTGCAACCACAGGGTTAGGATAAGTGGAACCAACCAGGTCTCCTCCCGCATTTCCTACAGGGTAGGCCGCATTGGCAAAAAATGCGTACGGAACAGATTGCAGCTGCGATGTTCCGGCCATCAGGAAATTATTGCCACCCTGCGGATCTATTTCTACCTGTAAAAATTTACTGCTGGCAGCCCAGTTGATGGTACTGATGTTTCCGAAACTGCTCACTGCGCCAGGGCTTCCGATGACCAGTGTAATCAGTCCGAACTGATTGGTCCGTATTTCCCTGGTTTCTGAGTACAGGGTAGTTCCGTTTGCCGAGCCGTCGCGGATACTCAGCCGGATGCTGACATTCTGAAAAGAGAGCGCTACGCCATTGGCGTTTCTGGCAATGCCCTGATAATTCAGTAGCTGGGCCTGTACCAGTGTAAAGCTGCCGGTTAACAGCAGCAGTACCAATAATAATTTTTTCATCATATCGTTCGATTAATACGTTATCGGAGTTTGAGTATTTTAAATACGCCGCTTTTCTTCAGAAAACCATTGCTGTAGAGGGATACCCTCAAAAAGTATGGTCCTGAAGCGTATTTGGAAAAATCAATTTTCTGGTTCACTGGCAGGGTATTGTACTGGAATTCCCTCAGCCCAAGCGTCCTGCCCAGCAGGTCGTATAACTGGATTTGTACTCTTCCGGTATCGTTGCTGAACAAATCAAACTGCAGTAAGGTATTCACAGGTACGGGGTAGAGTTTGATTTCTTCTTTTGTCCAGCCCTGAATGGGAATGGTCTGTAAATCTTTATCGGTGATCGGTTGCAGTACACCGTTGGTGAGTATAACCGAATTGTCTGCTGTGGTAAAAGTTTCTATGAGGGTGGCTTCTCCAACACTCCATACAAAGGAAAAATTGGCCAGGTTGTAGCTTCCCCTGTTTACATAATTTCCGCCGGAGGAATTCAGGATAAAAGGCTCCACGGTTTGGCTAAATCCCTTTAGCCCTATCAGCAATAAAAATGCACCGGAAAGCAACAGCTTCCGAAAAACAGGTTGGGGGCTCCTATGAATACGGGTTGCATGCATAGCGGAGATACTGGATACTCAAAGTTAGTTGAATGGACTCTTGAAAATGAAAAAGGCCCTCAGTATTTACTACTGAGAGCCCTAAATTGTTTGAATTGCAGCTTTTTATTTTCGTTTTACGATCGGAAGACTGATGCTGGATTCGTTGTTGAATACGCGGATCACCGCTTTCTGGAAATCTTTCTCAGTAGCCCTGTAGATATCCGTGAATTTCTGCGGATTCCGGTCTGCCAGCGGAAACCAGCTGCTCTGTATCTGCACCATGATGCGGTGCCCTTTTTTAAAGGTATGGGCTACATCGGGCAGTTCGTATTTTACCCGGGTAGCTGTATTGGGTACAAACGGTTCGGGCTTTTCAAAACTGTTTCTGAACTTGCCGCGAAACACTTCACCTCGTACCAGCATCTGGTAGCCGTCCATTAAATAATTGGTTGGTTCTGCATAACTGAACTTGTCCGGGAAAACATCTATGAGCTTTACCACAAAGTCGGCATCCGTAGTGGAGATGCTTATTTTTAAATCGGCTGTTAATGGTCCGCCCACAGTGATGTCTTCTGTAAGAATTTCCGATTGATATACCAGTACATCCGGCCTTCTGGCAGCGAAACGCTGATCGTCGGTCATGTATTCCCTGGTTCTGCCTGCATGTACATCTTCTGTATAGGGAACCGGTTTTGCAGGATCACTGATGTATTCTGTAAAACTGGCGGTGGCACTTTTAGCCGGGGTGAACGACAGTTTTCCATTGGCCTGCAAATAGAGTTTAGCATCGGTTGTACCTGCCAGGGGCCAGCTGGCAGACTGGTACCATTGATTTTCACCTGTAAAGAAAATATTGGCTTCATTGATCTGATCAATGCTTCCTTTCCCTTTCAAATAGTAATTGAAAAAGGGCACTTCAATTTTGGTGGAATACCATTCTGCTGTATTGCTACCGAACTGTACATTTCCCAGATTTTTACCGTTTCCGCTGGCCCATTGTCCGTGGTACCAGGGACCCATCACAATCCTGTTGTTGTTCCTGGTTTTTGCTTCGATAGACTTATACATTTGCCAGGCGCCGAAGCAGTCTTCTGCATCAAATAAACCACCCACTACCAGTGTGGCAATATCCGGAGAAATATGTTGTACAAAGTTTCTGGGGTTTCTTGCCTTCCACCAGTCGTCGTAGTTGGGATGGTTCATCAGGTCTTTCCAGAAAGCAATGCTGTCTCCCATGAATTCGGAGAGTTTAGATAAGCTTCCGCTGCGTAGGAAAAAGGTGTAATTGTCTTTTGTAGGAAAATCAAATCCTTTAGGCCCAACGGTGGTGGGGGCAGGTCTGGGTTTACCAAATCCGCTGTAGAAGTTGAATGCATCCATTTGCATAAAGGCGCCATTGTGGTGAAAATCATCGCCCATGAACCAGTCGGTAACCGGCGCCTGCGGGCTCACTGCCTTTAAAGCAGGGTGATTGCTCAATGCGGCCATGCTAGAATAGAAGCCGGGATAAGAAATGCCGAACACACCTACTTTGCCATTGTTTCCCTGAATGTTTTTAACCAGCCAGTCGATGGTATCGTAGGTATCAGAAGATTCATCAATATCCGTATTCGTTTTTTTTGAGGGATTGTAAGGACGTACATCCATGAACACACCCTCACTCATCCATCGTCCTCTTACATCCTGCGTTACAATGATGTAATTTTCTTTCAGGTATTCCCGCATATGTCCACGCTGAAAATTTTTCAGTTTGTCGGCTCCGTAGGGAGCGCAGGAATAGGGCGTTCTGGTGAGCAGTAACGGGTGCTGCTCCGAGCTGTTCTTCGGAATATACAGTGAGGTAAAAAGTTTTACCCCGTCTCGCATGGGTATCAAAACCTCTTTTTTGGTGTAGTTTGCTGCGAGCCAGGCCGAGTCAAACTCCTGTGCCATGGCCAACACAGGCAGCAGGAAGAGCAGTAGAAATAACTTTCTCATAATCTGGTTTTATGGAGTCAAGTTAACTTATTCTGTTTTCCTGACCCAAAAAGATGGATGGATGAAAAATATTAGTCTACTAATTTGATAGGATAAAAAAATTCCCTATTTTTGACCTTATGAAACTCAACTTCATAGCACTGGCTGTTCCGCTTTTTATTTTCTTCATGCTCCTGGAATACCGGGTAAGTGTTAAGAAGAACAAAGCGGTATACCATTTTAATGAAGCGGTGGCCAATCTTAATGTGGGAATTGGAGAACGCCTGTCGGATATGCTCACCACCGGCGCTTTCTTTTATGTGTTCACCTGGGTTTATCAGCATTTTGCTTTGTTTACGATCCCGCCTTCCCTGCTTACCTGGTTTTTGTTGTTCCTGCTTACAGACCTGATCTGGTACTGGTATCACCGGTTTGGCCATGAAGTAAACCTGTTTTGGAGTGTGCATGTAGTACATCACCAGAGCGAAGATTTTAATTTCACCGTGTCGGCCAGAATCACCGTATTTCAGGCAGTGGCGCGCGGCCTGTTCTGGTCGGTTTTACCCCTGATTGGTTTTGATCCCGGCATGATCACTGTACTCCTGCTTATTCATGGCGCCTATCCGTTCTTTACGCATACGCAACTGATCGGGAAACTGGGCTGGCTGGAAAATATACTCGTAACACCTTCTCACCACCGGGTACACCACAGCCGTAACCCGGCATATCTCGATAAAAACTATGGAGATGTGTTGATCATCTGGGATAAAATTTTTGGAACATTTAAAGAAGAGCAGGAAACACCTGTTTACGGACTTACTTCCCCTTTGAACAGTCATAGTTTTCTTTGGCAACATTTTCATTTTATCCTGGAGATGATGGTGGCTTTCCGAAACGCCAAAGGCCCGTTCAACAAGCTTCGCGTACTGTTTGGAAAACCGGATGATATTGATCCCAGAATCAGGCCTTATCTCGAAAGGAAACTCCTGAGCAGGAATGAACTGGCCGAACAAACGCTTTGGTTGAAACAGTTTATTTTTCTGCAGACCCTATTTACCCTTTTGTTATTATTTCTCCTTATTCTGTTCGAATGGTACTTTTCACCCTTTCAATTATTGACGGCAGCCCTGTTCATCGTACTCAGTGTCATCAGTACAGGTGCAATGCTGGAACAAAAACGCTGGGTGTTTTACCTGGACTTTGCACGCCTGGGTTTGGCGGCTATTGTCCTGTTCAGTTACTTTCCGTCTGTATACCTGCTCGTAACGGTTTTACTAGCGCTTGGTTTGATACTCTCTTTTTATAAAACAATTCAGCACAGATACGTATCTCTTTTGTATGCGTACAACTGATAACATATAGTCGCGTGGCCGAGTGGCAAGGCAGAGGTCTGCAAAACCTTTAACGACGGTTCGAATCCGTCCGTGACGTCTGGGATCAACAATCAACCTGAACTTAAACTCGCTGTCTGTGGACGGGAGCTTTTGTTTTTGTATATTAGGGCTCATTTACAGCGCTACACTATGAATATGGACATCACCATCAACACGCCCGCTCTCTTGTTTCCGGCCATCAGTCTGATAATGCTGGCCTATACCAATCGTTTTCTGGCCCTTTCCAACCGGGTTCGTACCCTGCACGATCAGTATGAAGGAAAAGGGCAGGAAAGAAGCCATATTATTCATGGGCAGATCCGTAACCTGCGTTACCGTTTGAAATTGATCAAGAACATGCAGGCCCTGGGCGTAGTCACTTTCCTCAGCAGCATCCTGTGCATGTACTTTATTTATATCCAGTGGATGCAAGCAGCACATTGGATATTTGCCTTCAGCCTGGTGATATTTGCAGCTTCACTTACCCTTTCCTTATGGGAAATACAACTCAGCACCAAAGCCCTGGAATTGCAGTTAAGCGATATAGAAGGACTGGAAGATCCTTCTGTTATCGAATACATCAAGAAGAAATTTGAGAAAGAATAACCTGGGCTATCCGGCTTTTACTGCCTGAGCCTTTCTTTCCCCAATCTGCTGACGCCACATTGCGTAATACAATCCTTTCTCATTCAGTAATTGCTGATGACTACCGGTTTCCACTACCTGCCCTTTTTCAAGTACATATATCCTGTCTGCATGCATAATGGTACTCAGGCGGTGTGCAATCATCACCGTAATCTGTTCTTTTTGTGCAGAAATGTCGCGGATGGTATTGGTAATTTCTTCCTCGGTAATACTGTCGAGTGCAGAAGTGGCTTCATCAAAAATCAGCAACTGCGGATGACGGATCAATGCGCGCGCAATCGAAATTCTTTGCTTTTCTCCACCGCTCAGTTTCAGTCCGCCTTCTCCGATCATGGAATCAATGCCGTTATCAGCCTTTGCCAACAAGTTGTCGCAACTCGCCTTTCTTAAAGCGGTGATGATCTCCTCATCGCTGGCACCCGGGCTTACAAAGAGCAGGTTTTCCCGGATGGTTCCCGCAAAGAGTTGTGTGTCTTGTGTTACAAAACCAATTTGGTTGCGCAGTTCATCAAAGTGAATATCGTTGCCGTTAACGCCATTGTACAAAATGGTTCCATCCTGTGGTCTGTATAAGCCAACCAGTAATTTTACAAGTGTGCTTTTTCCGGCGCCGGAAGGTCCAACGAATGCTACGGTTTCTCCTTTCTTTGCTTCAAAGGAAATTCCATCCAGTGCATTGTATTGCGCGGTCTGGTGTTTGAAAATAATATTTTGGAAAGCCAGTGTATTGATCTGGCCAATATGTTTTGGCGTTGCAGGTTTGGGCTCTGATGGTTTCATCATCAAGTTGTGAAAATTATTGAGCGAGGCTTCAGCTTCGCGGTAAGAGAGGATGATGTTCCCGATTTCCTGCAGTGGTCCAAAAATGAAGAAGGAATAGAAAGTGAGCGTCATCACTTCTCCTGCAGTGAGCTTCCCGTTAAAAACCAGCCAGAGCAGGGTAAACATGATGATCTGGCGAAGCAGGTTCACAAATGTGCCCTGTACAAAGCTCAGGGATCGGATGCTTTTTACCTTTCTGAGTTCCAGTCCAAGAATTTTATAAGTGTTTTTGTTGAGCCGGTTGATTTCCTGTTTGGTTAATCCCAGGCTTTTTACCAGTTCAATGTTGCGCAGGCTTTCCGTGGTGGTTCCCGCCAACGTGGTAGTTTCTTTTACAATCTCTTTCTGAATTCGCTTAATACGCTTGCTCAAAAAACTGGTGAGCAAAGACAGGAATACAATCCCTGCAGCATAAATGGGCATGATGCTCCAGTGCAAGCGGAAAGAGTATACCGAAATGAATACGATACCAACAATGATACTGAACAACACATTGATGAATGCAATGATGAATTTTTCCGTGTCGGATCGTACTTTGGTCAATATGGATAATGTTTCGCCGCTTCGCTGATCCTCAAATTCCTGATAAGGCATTTGCATGGAGTGCTCCAGTCCGTCTGTAAAAATCTTGGCGCCGAATTTTTGTACAATCACATTGCTGAAATAATCCTGGAAGGCCTTGGCGATTCTCGATACCATGGCCACACTGATCAGGATACCCAGATAGCCCAGTACGCCCAAGATAAATTCAGATTGCGTCCGTACGCCGGTGGCTACAAACTGCTTGTTTTCGTTGAAATAGCCCGTATTCAGCGGGTGCATTCCATATTTGTCCAGCAGTTTTCCGAAGAAATAGGGGTCCAGCATGGAAAAGGACTGGTTGATGGCTGCCAGCGTAAGTGCCAAGACTATCAACCATTTATAAGGTTTCAGGTATTGTAATAGTAGCTTCATAGACCCGTAAAATTAAGGACTAATTATAAGGTTTTTCCACCGCTGTTAACAATAAGGTCATGTTTATGTGATGTTTTAGCCTCAATTCATTTGTAACTTACAAAAACCTTATTCATATGCGTTGGAGAAAATTCAATGGTGAAAGTATCAGTCTTCCCATCAAAGATGCCGTGGAAGCGGCCATTCAGCGGGAAGCGGAAATGGGTACAAAACTGAAAGTTTGCATTGGTACAGACAGCCAGGTAAAAGGTGCAGACACGGAGTTTGCCACTGTTATTGTTTTTCTGCGGGAACACAATGGCGGATTTATGTACATCCACAACGAAAAAACCAAACAACGGTATCACCTCAAAGAAAGAATGCTGCTGGAAGTTGCCAAGAGCATCGAAGTAGCTTATGCTCTCTGCGATCTTTTCATTGAGTACAACGTGGAAATGGAAGTACACGCCGATATCAATACCAATCCGCAGTTCAGGAGCAATGATGCTTTAAAGGAAGCCATGGGGTATATTCTCGGAATGGGCTTTGCCTTCAAAGCCAAGCCGGAAGCGTTTGCCAGCAGTTGCTGTGCAGATAAAATGGTCAACTGATTGCTCCATTAATTTTGTGGAAGGGTTCCTTCCAGTAATGCACGTACGGATGCTGCGAGCAATTGGCGCTTTGTCGCTTCGAACTGCGCCGCTTTATCGGCAGGTATCCGCATCTTGAATTTCTTTCCCTCGGCCAGTTGTTTGTCGAAGCCCGGATTCCATTTATTGAATTGAACAATATTCATCATCAATCCATTGGCCACAATAACGGAATTGTATCTCCCTCCGATTTCTGTTAAAACTGATCCTGCTTCTTCTTCCGGAGTCAGGTTGCTTTGTGTTACCGGTATATTGGTTTTTTGTTCGGCTACTTCTGCCGCTGTCATGGTGGTCCATCCGCCTCCGCCTTCCATCACATAGTGCGTTCCAATGAATTTCTTTACGTGATTGCGGGTTTCTTCGGGGAGAAAGTACTGGAGGTCCCAGAAATCCCTGCTGCGGGCTCTTTTCATGGCCTGTCTTACCCTTCCCGGCCCTCCGTTATAGGCTGCCACTACCAGCAGCCAGTCGTTGAACTCTGTGTACAGTTCTTTCATCAGTCTTGCGGCTACATGGGTGCTTTTGTTGTAATCGGTGCGCTCGTCTTTGTTGGCATTCACAGTGAGGCCAAACCTTCTGGCCTCATAGGGCATAATCTGCCAGGGCCCCACTGCGCCAGCCCAGGATACCAGTCCGGAGCTGAGGTGGCTTTCGATCACGCTTAAATACTTCATTTCTTTGGGCAGGCCGTATTGCGAAAGAATCTGATCGAACAGGTCAAAATAAGGTTTCCCCCAACCCTTCATTCTGTTCAGTTCTTTCCCCTGTTTGCGAATATATTCCTGTACAAAAGAAACCGCCCGTGGATTTAGTTGTGCTGCATAGGGTTGAGAGGCATCAAACCTGTGTTTGAACAAGGTCTTGAATCCATATTTATCGGTGGTGCTGTCTTTGGATGCCTGGGCAATAAGCATACCGGGAGCCATTGTGAGGCATATTGCCACAACGCGTAATTGTCGTAATTGAATATGCCTGAAACCAGCTTGCATAGCACTTATTTTAAGGCCATCATTTGCTGCGAAAGTCGCAGCAGGGTAGCCTCATCAAAATGTTTGGTCATGATCTGTAAACCAAAAGGCATGCCATTGGGATGAGTGAACAAAGGAACGGAAATTGCAGGAATGCCTACCAGATTCGGATATACGGTATAGATATCGGCGAGAAACATTTCGATGGGATCGTCCGACTTTTCCCCTATCCTGAATGCAGGGGAGGGAACCGTTGGTGAAATAATGGCATCGTATTGGGCAAACACAGCGTCGGTTTTTTCTTTCAGCAACCGGCGTACCTGTTGTGCTTTGGTGAAATAGGCATCAAAATAACCCTCGCTCAATACGAATGTTCCCAGCAGAATCCTTCTTTTTACCTCTTCACCAAATCCCTCGCTTCTGGAAGCTTTGTATAAGGTGGTGAGATCAATATTTTCTGTTGCAGTGCGGTGCCCGTAACGAACTCCGTCGAAGCGGGAGAGGTTGCTGGAGGCTTCTGCTGTTGTAAGTACATAGTAAGTAGGTACAACGTATTCCAGCAAATCAAATCCAACCGGCTCTACGGTATAACCGGCTGCTTTCAGCGCTTCAATCTTTGCCAGAATCTGGTTGCGGATATCGGCATCCAGCGCAGGGTGTTCAATGGATTCTTTAAAATAGGCAATGCGGTATTTTTTTTCGGGGCCATTTACCGCCGCTGTATAGGACTCAACGGGCAGGGTAGAAGCGGTACTGTCGAAGCTATCTGGTCCGGCAATGGTTTCCAGCACCAGTGCAGCATCCTCCACGGTATTGGAAAAAATACCGATCTGATCAAAGGAGGAGGCATAGGCGATCAATCCGTAGCGGGAGATTCTTCCGTAAGTAGGTTTGATGCCTACAATCCCTGTGAAGTCGGCTGGCTGCCTTACGGAGCCTCCTGTATCACTGCCCAGGCTAACCATGCAAAGGCCTGCCTGAACAGACACTGCAGATCCGCCGGATGAGCCTCCGGATACCCTTTCTGTATCCCGGGCATTTTTTACCGGCCCGTACGAAGAGTTTTCATTGCTGCTGCCCATGGCAAATTCATCGCAGTTCTGGCGGCCAATAATGATGGCGCCGGCATCGAGTAATTTTTGAGTAGCTGTAGCGTGATAAATGGAAGAAAATCCGGAAAGTATTTTGGATGCAGCGGTAACCTGGTGGCCTTTGTAGCAGATAACATCTTTTAATCCAACGACCACTCCGTGAAGCGGGGATATTTCTGTGCCGGTGCTTCGTTGCGCATCCAGAATGGCGGCCTGTTCCAGGGCTTCCTGTTCAAATACTTCCAGGTATGCATTCAGGTGCGCCTGTTCTCTGATCCGGTCTATATAAAAACGAACGGCCTCCACACAGGTGGTTTGGCCGTTCTGTAATGCGATATGATAGTCTTTGATTGAATGAAACCGAAACAAAGGCCTTTACTTTTTTGAGAGATGATGATTAAGCAGGAGTGTTATCTTTTTCCTTGATACCTTCCTCGAGTTCTTTTTTCACGTTGTTTTTGGCATCGTTGAATTCACGGATACCCTTACCGAGACCTCTCATGAATTCCGGAATCTTTCTGCCACCAAATAATACCAGGACTACTACACCAATGATCAGTAATTCCTGAAAGCCTAAATTGCCCATTTTGATTGATTTAAGGTTGTAAAGTTAATATAAAACACGGGCCTTACAATTAAATAATGTTAAATCGGTGCCGTAAATAAAAAAGCGCCCTGGTGTGTACCCAGGACGCTTTTTTTGAATATGTTCTGTACTAGAAACGTTTTTCCTTAATACGTGCGCTCTTACCGCTGCGCTCACGCAGGTAGAACAATTTAGCACGACGAACTTTACCTACTTTATTCAGTACGATAGAGTCGATGTTTGGAGAAAGGATAGGGAACAAACGTTCTACACCTACTCCATCAGAGATTTTACGTACAGTGAAGCTAGCTGTAGCTCCATTTCCCTGTAATTTGATTACATCTCCACGGAAGCTCTGGATACGCTCCTTACCACCCTCAACGATTTTATAGTTAACAGTGATATTGTCACCTGCTTTAAACTTAGGATGCTCTTTGCCAGCTGTTAACTGGGAATGTACAAACTGAACTGCTGCGTTCATAACTTTTAATTTTTGCGGACGGCAAA
>JAQTZD010000104.1 GCA_028687975.1 Sediminibacterium sp. | reverse complement strand
TTCACCAGGGCTATGCTTATTTTGTATTGCAGCAGTTCGATAAAGCCATGCCTTTATTCAACAGCATCCGCCAGCTTCCCAAGGACCCCAATTATTATGATGCCAATTATTATTATGGTTTTCTCCTGTTCGGAGAAAAAAGGTATTCCGAAGCCATTTCCTGTTTCCTGATTGCAGAAAAGGAGTCGGCCTATCAGGAAGTGGTTCCCTTTTACCTGGCAGAATTGTATTATTTCAACGGCGACCGGGATAAGGCGTTAACTTATGGGGAAGCCGCATTGCAGAAAAAGACACAATATTATGATGCAGAACTGAAGCAACTGGTTGGTCATATCTGGTTCGAAAAAAGAAAATTCGACAAAGCGCTTCCTTACCTGGAACAATATGCAGCAGGTAAGGAACAGTTGAGAAGAGAGGATATTTATGAACTGTCTTATTGTTATTATGAGGCAAAGAACTGGAAGAAATCCATTGAAGGGTTCAAACAAATAGGTGGCGCTGCAGATTCGCTGGCGCAAAACAGTATGTACCTGCTGGCAGATGCGTATCTTAAAATGAATGACCTGCAGAATGCCAGGAATGCATTTCAGTTTTGTGCTGCCAATAACAGCAACCCTTCGCAGAAACAGGTTTCTTCTTTCCACTATGCCAAACTCTCTTACGACCTCGGTTTTTATGGAATTGCAGCAGACAGCCTTCGTTCCTTTATTGCGGCATATCCTGTTTCTGTTTACCGTCCTGAAGCCGGTGAATTACTGGTCAGCACCCTGGCGCATACCAGCAACTATAAAGATGGACTGGCGCTGTATGAACAATTGCCCGGTCGCTCGGAGAATACCCTCCGCATTTATCCGGCATTGTTGTATGGAAGAGCAGTAGAGTTGATCAATGATCACCAGACCAGTGCAGCAGAGCAATTGCTGGATCAACTTCTAACCGTTCCTTATAATGCTGTAGTTTTGCCGATGGCGAATTTCTGGAAAGGAGAGCTGGCCTACCGGGCCGGTAAAACCGATCTGGCCATCAGTTATCTGCAGGCTTATCTGAAGAACCCTTCCCGGAACGGGGAAGTGAATTCCACCAATGCACGGTACAACCTGGCCTATTGTTACCTGAAAAAAGAAAATTATCGTTTGGCAAGAGAGCAGTTTGAACTGGTAAGTAAGTCTTTTGGCAATGCTTCTGATGATGTAGTGAAAGATGCCTTCCTGCGCAGGGCCGATTGTCATTTCATGGCCAGAGAATACAAACAGGCATTGAACATGTATGAGCAGGTAATCCTTTCCGGATGGCCTTCCGCTGATTATGCCATTTATCAGAAAGCCATTATTGCCGGCGCGCAGAACAGACAGAATGAAAAATTACAGTTGCTGACATCCATTGAACGGCAATATCCAAAATCATCTTTATTACCTGGTTCACAAATGGAAATTGCCAATACTTACCTGGCAGAAGAAGCCTTTGAAAAAGCCGTAGCTCCTCTGCACCAGATCATCGACAATGATGCTGCAGTAGCGCTTCATCCACAGGCATATCTGAAGCTGGGCATTGCACAGTTCAATCTGGACAAGAACGATGCTGCGTTGGATCAGTTTAAGTTCCTGGTGTCTAAATTTCCCAACAGTTCCGAAACGGATGCTGCCGTGGATTATATCCGGAATATTTTTATCGAAAAACAACAGCCTTCCGAGTACATCGGTTTTATGCAGGCCAATGGCAAACAGATTACGGCAAGCGAAGCCGACTCGCTCACTTACCGTGCTGCCATGCTCCGCTACGACGCAAAAGATAATGCCGGTGCACAAACCGGGTTTACCGAATACCTGTTGAAATTTCCGGAAGGTCGTTACCAGCTGGAAGCCAATTATATAATGGCAGAGATAAATCTGGCGCAAAAGAATCCTGTATCGGCACTGCCGTTTTATATGAAAGTAGCTTCGATGCATCCCAATAAATACGCAGAAAGAAGTGCGCTGCAGGCTGCCCGGATCCTGTATTTTGATCAGAAAAATTATGCCGAAGCTTCCAGGCATTTCAGCTTGTTGAAAAATATTGCACTTCAGCAGGAGAACAAACTCGAAGCCATGCGGGGCCTGTTGCGTTGTCAGTTTAAGCAGCAGGAGTGGAAGGATGCTGCACCCAATGCTGCTGAACTGCTGGAGCAGAAAGGCATTGCCGCAGACGACCGGTTGATGGCAGGATTTTCCATTGCCCGCAATGAACAACTGAATAATCGCCCTGAACAGGCCATGAAACAATATCAGTCTTTACTTACCATGGGCAAATCGGAAATCACGGCCGAGGCTCAGTTCCGGGTAGCTGAATTGTTGCTGCAACTCAATAAGCTGGAAGAAGCAGAACAAGCTGCTTTTGCAGTGATTAAAAAGTTCGGCTCCTATGATTTCTGGGTTACCCGCAGTTATATTTTAATCGGAGATGTTTATTTTAAACAGAACGACCTCTTCAATGCAGAAGCTACCTATAAAAGTGTTGCCGATAATGCAACCATCCCTGAGTTGCAAAAAGAGGCCGCAGATAAACTTGCTCAGGTAATTGCACTGAAGAATAAAAACAATAAAGCAGACTAGTTAAAGCCATAATAACATGATGAGAAGGATAAAAATCGTTTTGATGCTGTTGCTGCTGGTGAGCATGTGTGTGGAATTATCGGCCCAACGCTCCCGGAGCAAAAAGAAATCAGTTAAAAATGGCGCCGTTGCGAAAAAGAAAAAAGCAGTTTCGAAAAAGAAAACTGCCCCCAAAAAAACGGCCAAAAAATCCACCAAAAAAGCAAAGCCGGCAAAGAGTACCGGCAGAAGAACTGCTGCTGCACCAACCGCCCGTGGCAACAGGCCAACTACCCTCACTACCCTTACAGATGAGCAGAGCAGCGCTGCCGGCGTCGCAGAAGGACAGGATACAATCGGAACAAGAACGGTGGTGATTACTTCGGCTTTTAAACCTTCTCTTCAGACTGCGGCCAAAATTAATTTTACAGCAGCTACTGCGGTGGCAGATACAGCCCGGCTTCCATTGATTTATAAAGTGCCATCCTATAACCTGTTCTTCAATTATCAGCCAATAGCCATTCAGCCTCTGGCGCTTCCCACAGATTCCGGAATGGTCTGGCAAAACAAACACCGCATTCAAATTGGCGCAGGTAACCTGAGTACCATCATGGCTGATGGCAGATTTTCATTTGGAGATGGTAAAAAAACAACCACCTTATTGCATACCGATTTTATCAGCTCCAAGGGGCAACGTTTTGCACAGCAATACAGCAAATTTGGTCTGGAGGTTCAGTCGGTGATCAACACCAGCGAAAACCTGGAATGGACCACCCATGCTTTTTTTAATTCTGCTACCCAATACCGATACGGCTATGAGCCATCCACACTCACTTATACCAAGGATGAGCTGAAACAGACTTATAATACCCTTGCACTGGAAGCAGGCTTAAAAAATAAAGTGAAAAATGAAGCCGGAATAGATTATCACCCCATGCTCAGCTATTATCGGTTTACAGATAACAGGGGAGGTGCTGAAAACAACCTGGTTTTCAAAGCGCCACTCCAAAAAGCGCTGGGAAAAAACCTGTCTGCTCAGCTGGGCTTTACTGCAGATATTGCCAAAACCAATTTCCCGCTAGCAAACACTTCCAATAATTTGCTGTACATCAATCCGGCGGTTGCATTTACCACACCCAATTTCAGGATGAAGCTGGGAATACAGCCTTCCTGGGATAACAGCCAGTACACTATGTTGCCGGATATTGCTGCTGAAGCAAGACTACCAGATACCCATCTTTCCCTGGAAGCAGGATGGAAGGGTTATTTCAATAAAAACAGTTATCGTTCGCTGGCCGGATTCAATCCCTGGATCGCTGGCCTGGGAACCCTACTCAATACCCGTGTACGGGAGCAATATGCCGGCATCAAGGGTACGGTGGGCAATCATATTTCCTTCAATGGAAGGGTATCCCTGATGAAATTGTACAATCAGCCGGTATTCATCAATGAAGGACTGGATGGCAAAGTGTTTTCGCCGGTATTTGAACCGGAGATGGATCTGTTCCGGATTCATGGAGAACTGAATTATACGGTTCAGGAATCTTTTTCATTGCTGGCATCTACCACTTTTTCCCGATACAGTGGCCTTGCTGTGAATGCTGATGCATGGGGGTTGATTCCGTTTGAAGTTACTGGTACCGCTTTGTGGAAACCATTAAAAGACCTTCAGCTCAAAGCCGATCTTTTTTACCGGGATGGCAGCAGGTACCGGGCCAATGGTCCTTTTGCCTTAACGGGTAAGCTGGCTGCGGCAACAGATCTGAATCTGGGTGCAGAATTGGGGGTGACCAAACAACTGAATGTTTGGCTACAGATGAACAATTTATTCAACAATACCTACCAACGCTGGTACCAGTATCCGGTATTTGGCTTTAATGTAATGGGAGGTGTCGTATATTCGTTCCAGTAAACAGAGCAGTTTCATGAATCAATACCTCCATAAATACCTGGTTCTCAATCAAAAACTGAGCATTCCGGATGTAGGTAATCTCGTCATAGAACCTAATGGCGCACAGCTGGATGTAAACAATGGTCTGTTGTTTGCACCTGCTCCGGCACTTCATTTTAAACAGGAACCCACCGCCACAGCAGATAAGTTTTTTTACGACTTTCTGGCTCAGGAGATGGGTGTGGACGAAGTAGTGGCGATCAGAAGTTTTCACGATTATCTTTTTACCGTTAAGTCTGCGCTCACTACACCGCAGGGTGCGCATTTATCCGGAATCGGACAGTTGCGTAAAGAAAACAACGGGTATATTTTATTCACTCCGGAAAAAACGCTGAATGAGCTGATGCCGCAGGTAAAGCTGAGCCCCGCTTACCAATTGCCGCAGAAAGAGGCTACCCCGCTTCCGGACGATGATGATGCGCACCGTGAACTGACCGAACAGGAAGAAGAAGACATCCGTGAGCTTCTCGGACAAGAATCTCAGGAAGGAAAAGCAGATTACTGGTGGGTATATGCCATTATTCTTTTGCTGATTGGTATTGGCGCCCTGCTGTTTTATTATGTATAGGTTTTGTTGTTAATCACTATTTGAATGTCTGCATTAATTCATCGTACCCATTGCCCTGCCTGTTATTCGGAGGCCATTCATCCTTCCTTGAATGCAATTGATTACACGGTTAGCAAAGAAACTTTTTCTATCTGGCATTGTGATACCTGTTCTCTGCGCTTTACACAGGATGTACCCGATATGGAGGGCATTGGGCCTTATTACCGTTCAGACAGCTATGTTTCGCACAGTGATACCAAAGAAGGACTGATCAACCAACTCTACCACCTGGTAAGAAATTATACCCTTGGCCAAAAATGCAAACTGGTTAAAAAAATGACCAGCCTGTTTTCCGGCCACATATTAGATATTGGTGCCGGAACTGGCGCCTTCAGCAACACCATGCAGCTCAATGGATGGCAGGTGAAAGGACTGGAACCGGATGGTACTGCAAGGGCACAGGCTCAAAAAAACTATGGTCTTGAATTACTGACCCCGCATGCCATTCATCAACTCGAAGCCGGAAGTTTTGATGCCATCACTTTATGGCATGTACTGGAACATGTACACGACCTGGATGGCTACTGGAATCATTTTAAACAATTGTTGAATAAAAACGGTCAGCTGATTATTGCCGTTCCCAATTACACGTCTTCCGATGCAAGGCATTACGGAGCCTATTGGGCGGCTTATGATGTGCCAAGACATCTCTACCATTTTTCTCCGGATGCCATGAAGGAGCTGGGAAAAAAATACGGGTTTGAATTAAAGACCACATTGCCCATGTGGTTCGATTCCTTTTATGTATCCATGCTCAGTGAGCAATACAAAAGAGGAAAGCAGGCTTTGCTGTCCGCTTGCTGGCAGGGATTTTT
The DNA here is from genome assembly GCA_028687975.1 of Sediminibacterium sp. Classification (GTDB taxonomy): domain Bacteria; phylum Bacteroidota; class Bacteroidia; order Chitinophagales; family Chitinophagaceae; genus Sediminibacterium. The sequence goes on along the minus strand of JAQTZD010000104.1, from coordinate 2,971 downwards.
GTCTAACCTGAAAACCCTGTTCAATCAGAATAAGTGCAGTTCGGTGATTTATGTTTTCCGGAAAGCGGACACCCTTAATTCAATTTAATTTCATAGAGGGCCGGCCAGCGTTTTCCGGTGATGTAGAAACTCTTTTTGCCTGGATCGTAGGCAATCCCGTTCAGTACATCTTTGTTCGGATAAACAGGCTGGTTGGTTTTTTGCAGCAGATCGGTGAAATCCATTCTGCCTGTTACGGAGCCGGTTGCCGGATCGATCTTTACGATTAAATCTGTATTATAGATATTGGCATAAATAAAGCCATCTACAAATTCCAGCTCGTTCAGATTGCTCACATAACCATTGTTGTCGGATACACCCAGAGTTCGTTCCACTTTAAATGTTTCGGGGTTTACATAGTAGAGGTTACTTCCGCCGGTACTAACGATGAGTTGTTTGCCATCGGTGGTGAGACCCCAGCCTTCGTAGGTCCAGTCGAATTCTTTTTCCTTTTTAAAACTGGCAGCATCGTAAACAAATACTTTGTGTTCCTGCCAGGTGAGCTGGTATATTTTATTGTTCAGCAAGGCAATTCCTTCGCCAAAATAGTTGTTGCCGATGGTTACTTTCTTATCGATTTTACCGCTGGCCAGATCGGTGGTCAGGATCTTTCCTTCACCATACCAGCCGGTACCTTCATAGAGCTTGTTGTTGTGCCAGAACAGTCCCTGTGTATACGAAGAAGTGTCGTGCGGCAGCACTTTTACAATGGAATAATTGATGGTAGCCGGCACCTGGATGGTCTGGTTGATCACAGGGTCGTTGTTTTCACTGGTATTTTCATTACAGCTGCTGATAAGTACAGTCAGCAGCAAGAGTGTTCCGGCAATTTTTTTCATACTGGTTTGTTGCATTAAAAGTAGGAAAGAATTGGTCATGTTTTTGAATCCTCAGCGGAGCAGCATGTTTGTGACGGTTTCTGCAATGACCGGCGTAAGTGCTACTCCCATTCCATTGCAGGCTATTGCAGCAACTGCATTGTCCGAAACGGCCTGGCAAAGCGGATGTTTATCGGGCGTAAATCCCATGATACCACTCCAGTTCTGCACTATTTGGATGGGCTGATCGGTATCGAGGTGCCGATGAAGAAAATCGCTCAGGATATTTCGTATTGCATCTGAGCCTTCCAGACTGGTAGTACGCTCTTCTGCAAAATGGCTGTTTCTTGCACCACCCAATAAAATCTGATTGCCGATATTCCTCCAATAATAAAAACCTTCATCAAAATGGAAAGTGCCCCTGGTTTTTAAACCGGTAATGGGCGCCGTTAATACAATTTGCCCTCTGGCCGGTTCAATATTCAATTGGGGCAGGAGTGAAGCGGTAAATCCATTGGTACAAACCACCAGTTTATTGGTTTTGAGCATTACGGACTGGTTGGTCATCAGTTCAATGCCGTTGCCGGTTTCCATATAACCGGATACAGCTATCCCATTCAGGATCTTCACTCCCTTACTGAGGGCGATGGCGGTGAGGCCATTGACCAGTTTGCCGCTGTGAATGCCTGCTTCCAGGGGATTGTATACGAGCTGATCAAAGTTTTTTAATCCAATGTTTCTCAGCTTGTCGGTTGCATTGATAAAACTCTGGTCGGTTCCGGTAATGGGTTTCAGCAGCCCGTTCAGGTAATGAATCTGGCTGTTCAGCAAGTCTGCTCCGGCATAATTTTTCAACGGTTCATATCCTCCGCAAGGATCGAGGGCAATGGCTTCTTCAGATAGGAAGGCTTTGATTTTTTGAATGCCCTTGTAGCGCATTTCAACAATACGCAACATTTCATCCGTACCCATTTTGGATTCATCAAACAAGAGTTCGGTTAAGCTGCCAAAACAGGCAAAGCCGGCATTCCTGGTAGATGCTCCCAGCGGGGTACTGTTCCGTTCGAGTATGGTAACCGAAAGGGAAGGGGCTTGCAGTTTGAGTTCTATGGCTGTCCAAAGGCCCATCAATCCACCCCCGATGATGGTTACATCGCTTCGGGTATAATAGGTTTCCTGTTCCCAGAGAGAAAGCAAACTCATATAATAATCGGATTATACATTAAAACGGAAGTGCATGATGTCTCCGTCCTTCACCACATATTCCTTGCCCTCAATTCGTAAACGGCCATTTTCTCTGCAGGCTGCTTCACTGCCGTATTTGATAAAATCCTCGTAGGCGATTACTTCTGCCTTGATGAATCCTTTTTCAAAGTCGGTATGGATTACACTGGCTGCCTGCGGTGCTTTCCATCCCTTGTGGATGGTCCAGGCACGTACTTCCTGAACACCTGCAGTAAAATAAGTGTCGAGGTTCAGCAGGTGGTAAGCGCTTCTGATTAACCGGTTGAGTGCAGGTTCGGTCATTTTGTATTCTTCCATGAACATCTGCTTGTCTTCGGGGTTCTCCATTTCTGCAATCTGCGCTTCAATATTGTTGCACATAACAATCACTTCAGCACCTTCAGCCTCGGCTACTGCTTTCAATTTGTCGGAGAACGCATTGCCGGTATGCATGGAAGCTTCGTCTACGTTGGCTACGTACAACACAGGTTTATCGGTGAGCAGGAACAGGTCTGCAATAGCTGCATTTTCTTCCTTGCTCAGCTTCATGGAGTGAACGCTTTTTCCGGATTCCAGGTGAGCCTTGCATCTGCTGAGTACTTCAAACTCTGCTTTGGCCTTGGTATCGCTGCCCACGCGGGCCATTTTTTCTACCCGCTGCATTTTCCTTTCCACGCTTTCCAGGTCTTTCAGCTGGAGTTCGGTTTCTATAATTTCCTTATCGGAGATGGGGTTGATGGCACCTTCTTCGCGCAGCACATTCTCATCTTCAAAACAACGGATCACATGAATGATGGCATCCACTTCCTTGATGTTCCCCAGGAATTTATTGCCCAGGCCTTCACCCTTGCTCGCGCCCTTTACCAGGCCGGCAATATCCACAATTTCAA
>JAQTZD010000103.1 GCA_028687975.1 Sediminibacterium sp. | reverse complement strand
CCGTGATCATCTACGATAAAACACAATTGGTTAAAACCCTTGGCAATACGCCTTCCAGCCCGGTTACCGGGTTCTCCGAACAACGCTCCATCTTATTCAATGGCAAAGTAGCTGTTACCAACGGCCTGTTCAATTGTTCGTTTATTTTACCCAAAGACATTCGTTTTGCTCCGGGCTTTGGTTCCATCAGCCTCTACGCGTCCAATGGGGTGTCTGATGCGGCAGGCGCTACACCCGTTGGCATCAGTGGTTTTGCCGCTGCCATTCCTTCCGATACAAAGGGGCCGGATATCCGCCTCTTCCTGAACGATACCTTATTTATGAACGGCGGCCTCTCCAACGAATCGCCTGTATTGATTGCCCACCTCTCCGACTCTTCGGGCATCAATGCCACCGGTAACAGCATTGGCCACGACATTACCCTGGTGATTGATGGTGCTATCAACAACCAACTGGTGCTGAACAATGCGTTCAGTTACCGTACCAATAGTTACCAGGCCGGTCAATTGCAGTTTCAGTTGCCGGTATTGTTGCCGGGTAAACATTCGCTGAAACTGAAAGCCTGGGATGTGCTGAACAATTCCAATGAAGCTTCGCTGGATTTCTGGATTGCACCACAGGAAAAACTAACGATTTCCGCGGTCCGAAATTTTCCCAATCCATTTGCGGGTTCTACGCAATTCAGCGTTGAACACAACCAGCGAAATACCAACTTGTTTGTAGAAATTTTTATATCCGACAGCCAGGGCAGACTGGTGAAACATTTGTCTGAACGCGTGAACAGCAGCGGCAGCAGGAATGTGCAGCTGCGATGGAATGGGGATACGGATTCCGGCAGAAAATTGAGCCGCGGAACCTATTTTTATCGTATCATTGTATCCACAACTACGCAGCAGGTTCAGCATGCTGGCCAATTGCTGCTTCTCTAAATAAACTGAATGATATTATTTCTACGCTAATTCATTTTATTGTTTACTTATCCTTAGTGTATGTCTATTAAACAAATGCTGGCATTAACCTGCCTAACTGCTTTCTCATATACCGGTGTTGCTGCGCAAGCCGACTCTATTAATATTGTTTCTACTGCAGTACCTTTTCTACGCATTTCTCCGGATGCCCGTGCAGGTGGTATGGGTGATGCGGCCATTGCCACCAACCCCGAAGCCAATGCCCCTTTCTGGAACCTGGCCAAAGTGGCTTTTGCGAAAAGAAGAACAGGCATTGCGTTCAACTACACCCCCTGGTTGCGCGACCTGGGACTGAACGATGTGTACCTCGCCAGTGGCGCGTTCTATCATAAGTTAGACGACAACAACATCATCTCCAGTTCCCTGCGTTTCTTCAGCCTTGGCAATATTCAACTCACCGACTTCTCCGGCAATATTTTGAACACCGTTCGCCCAAGCGAGTTTGCCATTGATGGTGGTTATACCCGCGTGCTGAGCGATAAGTTAAGCCTGGGTGTTGCACTGCGTTACATCAACTCCCGCCTGGTAGTGGGTGATGTGGGTACCGGCGTGGTATACCGTGCGGGCAATGCACTTGCCGGCGATGTTTCACTGTTCTACCATGGCATCAACGCCGATGGCCAGGGTTTGAACTGGGGTGTTACCCTCTCTAACCTTGGTACCAAAGTGGGTTATACCAACGATGCCAGGAACAAGGATTTTCTTCCGGCCAACCTCGGTCTGGGTGTGGCATATACCAAGGCCATCAACGACATGAATAAAATTACTTTTGCTGCCGACTTGAATAAATTGCTGGTGCCTGTTTCTCCTGCCGCTACCGGCAACTACACCACCGATTCCACCAACCTGGCCAACTATAGATCTACCGGCGTTGTTTCCAGCTGGTTCAAATCTTTCAGTGATGGCAGCAACCAGTTGAATTCTTTGCAGATTTCTGTTGGTACCGAATACAGCTACGACGAAAAGTTCCTGCTCAGGGCCGGTTACTTTTACGAAGACAAGAGCAGGGGCAACCGCCGTTATTTTTCTGCTGGCGCCGGCTTCAACCTCAACTTCATGACGGTGAACGTTTCTTACCTCGTTCCCTCCGGTTCAGGTGTTACCCGCAACCCGCTGAGCAATACCCTCCGACTGGGTATTGTATTCAACCTGGGTGATGAATAGGCCGGACCATGGTCAGCGCCCCTGACCGGGTCGTATTCTCCAACTTTTCGGGATTCAATTCCCGAATTATAGCAACTTTTCAGGATTTGATTCCCGAATTATAGCAACTTTTCGGGATTTGGTTTATTTTATGCCTATTTTTGGGGCTGATTAGTTGATCATGGTATCCCGCATTCTTGAAAATCGCATTCCCGAGAAACTGGGCAAGGGCAAAGCCATTTTGCTCCTGGGCCCAAGACAGGTTGGAAAAACCACCCTGCTCCAAAACCTTTTTGCCCATCAGTCGGGAGTACTATGGCTGAACGGAGATGAACCGGATGTTCAAAACCTGTTTACCGATCTGACTTCTACCAGATTAAAAGCCATTATTGGCAACAACCATACGGTTGTGATTGATGAGGCACAGCGCATCCCTCAAATTGGATTGCGAATGAAACTGATCACCGACCAGATTCCGGATGTGCAGCTGATGGCAACAGGCAGTTCTTCTTTTGAACTGGCCAATCACGTGAACGAACCCTTAACCGGCCGGAAATGGGAATTCAAGATGTTTCCTTTATCCGTTCAGGAAATGGTCAACCACCATGGTTTACTGGAAGAAACCAGGATGTTGCCGCACAGGCTGGTATATGGTTACTATCCCGATATTGTAAACAACCCTGGTAACGAAAAAGAATTGCTGAAGCAATTGTCCGACAGTTACCTGTACAAAGATGTTTTATTGCTCGATCAAATCAAAAGACCCGACGCCCTGGTGAAATTGTTGCAAGCGCTCGCTTTCCAGGTGGGATCGCAGGTTTCGTTCAGTGAACTGGCCAAGCTCTGCGGTCTGGATTCCAAAACCATAGAGAAATACATTGGCATACTGGAACAGGCTTATATTATTTTCAGAATCGGCTCCTTCAGCAGAAACCTGAGAAGCGAATTAAAGAAAAGCAGGAAAATATATTTTTACGACAACGGTATCCGCAATGCACTGATTGCAAATTTCAGTCAGATAGAAAACCGTGCTGATATTGGCGCTTTATGGGAAAACTTTTTGGTGGCCGAGCGCATAAAATATTTATCATACAACCAGCAATGGGTAAATTACTGGTACTGGAGAACCAAAGAACAACAGGAAATCGATTTTCTGGAAGAAGCAGACGGAAAGCTTACTGCCTACGCGTTTAAATGGAACCCACTGACAAAATCGAAAGTTCCTGGCAGCTTTAAAACCGCTTACCCGGGCGCTACTTACCATATTGTTCACAGAGATAACTTTGAATCCTTTTTGTGTATTTAACCTAAACCAGTATTTAACTTAAAATATTTATACCGTGCAAATAGCTGAACTCTATTCCATTTACCTGGCGCATCCTTCTATTCAGACCGATACCCGCAAACTGAAACAGGGCGACCTCTTCTTTGCTTTGAAGGGGCCCAACTTCAACGGCAATTTGTTTGCACAACAGGCGCTGGAACAAGGCGCGGCCTATGCTGTTGTGGATGAAGCCGTTCCCGGTGCAAGCGACCGGATCATATTGGTGGAAGATGTATTAACCACTTTACAACAGCTGGCCAAATACCACCGGCAACAGTTCAACATTCCCTTCATTGCCATCACGGGCAGCAACGGCAAAACCACCAGCAAGGAATTGATCTTTGCCGTACTGTCTTCGTATTTTACAACCTATACCACACAGGGCAACCTGAACAACCATATTGGCGTGCCCCTCACCATTCTGAGCATCCGCAGCGATGCAGAAATGGCCGTGATCGAAATGGGTGCCAACCACCAACAGGAAATTGCCGGATACTGCAGCTATACCCTTCCTACGCACGGAATCATTACCAACTGTGGCAAAGCCCACCTGGAAGGATTTGGCGGTGTAGAGGGCGTTAGAAAAGGCAAGGGAGAACTCTATGATTTTCTCCGGGCCAACAACGGTACTGCTTTTGTATATGCCGACTACGATTACCTGCAACCCATGAGCATAGGCATTCCGCAGATCGTTTTGTACGGACAGGCTGCCGGCCTGGTGCAGGGAACGGTGCTGGCCAACGAACCCTTTCTACAGGTGAAGATTCACCAGGGGCTTTCTACAGACCGGATCAACTCGCAACTGGTGGGCGATTACAACCTTCCCAACATCTTATGCGCAGCAACCATTGGTAAATTCTTTGGGGTGCCGGACCATAAAATCAAAGAGGCCATTGAAGCCTATGCACCGTCTAACAGCCGTTCCCAGCTGATCGAAAAAGATTCCAATCATATTATACTGGATGCCTATAATGCAAACCCCAGCAGCATGCGGGCTGCCATCCAGAATTTTGCCAACCTCAAAGGCGACCGTAAAGTACTCCTACTGGGCGCCATGATGGAACTGGGCGAGGACAGCGTTGAGGAACATGCTGCACTGGTAAAGCTCATTGAACAATACAACTGGGAGTATGTAGTGTTGGTGGGTGGTGATTTTGAAAAAGTGAGCCATCCTTTTACCTGGCTTCCGGATGCCTCCGCTGCGCGGGAATGGCTGTCTGCACAGCATTTCAGCAATACTTACCTGCTGATCAAAGGCTCCAGGAGTTTTAAAATGGAAACGGTGTTGGGCTAATTTCGTACCTTCGCAGTTTACAAATCAGTTCTGTGTCATGAGTCTTAACAAAGTGTATCCGTTCAGCGCGCTGAACAACCGTTGCCCCCGTTGCAGAGAAGGAAAAATTTTCAAATCCAATAAAGCCTACGCCAAAGGCAACCTGGAAATGCACGAAAACTGCCCTGTTTGTGGCCAGCCTACCGAAATTGAAGTTGGTTTTTACTACGGCACCGGCTATGTAAGCTATGCCCTCACTGTGGCCCTCACCGTTGCCACTTTTGTTGCATGGAAGGTTTTGATCGGTATGACTTTCGACATAGACGACAACCGCATTTTTTATTGGCTTGGCACTAATATCGTAATCCTGATTGCATTGCAGCCCCTCGTGATGCGCTTATCGCGCAGTCTCTGGCTGAGCTGGTTTGTGAAGTACGAGAAAGACTGGAAAAGCAAACCCGTTGAACAACCGGAAAGAATCAACAAAGACCAGGCTGCAAACTGGTAATTCTTTTAAACATATTTTATAATAAAGAGGTCCTGAATTACTCCAGGACCTCTTTCTGTTTTAGGTGCGTATATGTTTTACTAGAGATTAATGAACCTGGTCCATCCTCTCCACCAGTTGGCATCTACACCGGCGGCATCACATGCTCCGCGGAAATTCACCACCCTTGCTCTGGCCAGTTTAGGATCGGTAAAGCTTGCGCCTTTTAATATTTGCTGGTTACCGTTGCTTCCACCGAATGGCAGGAAGTCCGGAACGGAGTAGCTGAATGGTGCAATCATTTTTGCATCTGATACATTGGTCAGTACATTATTGGAGAATGCGCTGTTAGAGAAACGGTTCACTACAGAATCCCTGTTCCACTGCAAAGTATTTGCTGCAGATGCAATGAATGCATATGAAGTGATATCTGTTCCGGATACTGGTCCGCAACCCGCAATGGTGTTGTTTTTGAAACGAACGGTGCTGTCCATGATGTTCAGTTCCATAGTACGGCCGTTCCGGGAATCGATCAACACTCCCTGGGGCCATCCGAGGAAAATGGAATTGAATATAGAAGTACCGGTGTTACGACGCAGGTGCGCCGCAGACAGATACAGGCTGTTGCCGCTGTTGGCCAGTGTGGCTCTGGGCCCGATCACCGTCATATTGGTGAATACCGGCCTGGTTTGTGGTGTATTGAGAGAACCGCTTGGGTCGTTATCACTTTCAAATGCCTCACTCCTGGAGATATCTGCAATAGTGGAGTCGCGCAGCGCAATTCCAAACTGTACTGTTCCGCTGAAACCGTTATCGGTATCAAAGTCATCATCCTGTGTTTTATAAGTAATCAGGTGACTGCAGTTCACTGTTCCGCCAAACCACTCAAACGCATCGTCCTTTGCATAGGTAACCTGTACATAATCAATCACGGTTTTTCTGCCTACTGCCGCCATGGTTAAGCTGTTGATTTCCTTATCGGGCTGGTAAGCATATCCTGCATATTCAATCCGAACATAGCGCAGTACGCCGGAACTGTCATCATCGTTGGGTGTAGCGCCACCGCCTGCAATACCATCCCCAAATGCGTTGTCGATTCCACCCTCTACCTGCAGGGTACCTGCTCCACCGCCGGTTCCGGTGAATGTGCTGTTTACACTGGCTTTACCGCAGAGAACAATGCCTCCCCAGTCTCCGGAACGGGGAACAGGCGAGTTGGAAGTAAATACGATGGGATTATCCTGTGTTCCGTCTGCCACGAGCTTGGATCCGCGGGCTATCACCAGCGCTGCTACGTTGGCTCCCTGGTAATCTCCCTTTACAGTTACACCCGGCTCCACTTTCAGGGTTGCATTGTTGACCATGTAAACAATACCACTGAGGATATAGTTGTTACCTGCGCGGAGCACAGTATCCTTGTCTATCCTTCCCTTCAGGGTAATGGTTTGACCGCCAGTTGTTGGTGGGGTTACAATGTTCAGTGTACCGCCATCCATTTCGATTTTACGACAGCTGGTGAATGCAATACCCGCAAGGGCTGCTACCAGAAAGATCGACTTTTTCATAATTATGGTTTTGTCTTTTTATGCTTTAAATGAATATTTTATAATGAGTATCCGAATGTGATACCGATATTGGTTCCTGTTTGACGGCTCATTCTGTAAGGATCGGTTGCATGGTTGAGCTTGGTATTGCCGTCTGGATTTTGATAGAAATAAAGTGTCCGGTTCAGGATATCCGATACGTTCAGTTTGATCTCTGCCCTGTCTCTTGCAAACTTCTTGGTAAGCTGGAAATCGAATACGGGTCTGGAAGACTCATAGATATCCGGTTGATCCAGGCTTCCCACAAAAGTTACCCTGCGGCCAATCTGGTTGTACAACAAGGTTGCAGTGAGTCCATGCTCTTGCAAATCGTACATCATAGATACGTTCACCAGGTAAGGAGACTGTCCCTGTAAAGGACGATCCAGCATCAGGTTGGCATCTTTCACGCGGCTGTAGATATAAGATCCGTTGGCCTGGAAAGTGAAATTCTTAAAGGCATCCATGAAATCCAGTTTCTTTCTGAATTCCAGTTCTACTCCGAATGCATCGGCACTCTGGGGGTTGGCAAAGTTGAATACACTTGCTCCGCCGGATCCGAAGTTGTAGATCATTTCGATGGGTTTATCAAAGTGCTTGTAGAACAAGCCCGCTGTAATCACTTCACCTGATCTTGGATACACTTCATAACGCAGATCGAGGTTGGTGATCTTGGTACGTTGAATGGTAGGTAAGCCCTGTACCGCTGCGTTCATTTCAAAGTCGTAATACTGGAAAGTAGCCAGTTCCCTGAACTCCGGACGTACCACAGTTTGTGAAGCAGATAAACGGAGATTGGTCTGGTTGTTCAGTTTATAAGTTGCATTCAGTCCGGGCAATACATCCCTTACCTGTGTATGGTTATGTCGTGGATCGGTTTTTACTACGCTGCCCACCAGCTGATCGTAGTCTTCCAGTCTGGCTCCCCAGATTACACGGAGCTTGCTGCCGAACTGGTTATCGAACTGTACATAAGCCGCATTCAGAATGGAATTGGCCACATAACGGTAGAGGTTTCCTTTGATGGCATCAAATGCAAGCTGTGTGCTGGTTACAGAGCCATCGCCAAAATTGGATGCGGCAAAAATATCGGATGGACCCTGCAGGCGAATGGCTGCATTGTCTCTTGGAAGATAAATGGAGAATGGTTTTGCATCGAACAAACGATCCTTCACCTGGAACAGGTATCCGGCCTTGATGGTTTGCTTGGCACCAAATGCATCGGTGGTATAAGCGAGGTCTGCTCCTGCTGAATAAATATAATCATTCAGGTTCTGATAAAAACGGTTACCGCTTTTCTGAGACAACACGTTACTCAGTACTGCTGTGTAAGGATTGCTTACTGCGGAATTGTTCTTAAGATAGTACAACCTGCGCTGATCGGGAATATATCCGTCTAAGATGGTGAATGAACCATACCATTTCAATTTCAGCTTGTTGGGTGTTACATTGTGCTCACCGCCAATTTGTGAGTTCCAGAAAGTGTTCTGCTTAAAGCCCAACTCATAACCCCTGGCACTGTCGAGCAATGTGTTGTTGTTGTTTTCCAGACCGGTACGCAGCGTGGTATAATCGTTGGCGTTGATGTTAAAAATTGTTTTTACAGATACCTTGTTGTTGTTATCGAACTGGTAAGCGATATTACCCAGTGCACCCCATAAAATTTCGTTGCTGTATTTGTCGTCGTTGAATTTGAAGTCGGGTGTAAAGGTTCCGTTTCCGATAAAGTTGAATCCACTGTTGGTTCCCTTGGTATAACGCGCTGTTCTGTTGTAGCTGATACCGAAAATACCGCCCAGCTTACTGCTGCCCTTTCCCCTGGTAGTAAAACCTCCGCTCATCTGAATCTGTCCGTTGAAACGGTTGATACCACTTGATAAAGTTGGATTCCATACGTTTTCAAATTCTTTACCCATGGCAGTTTTCTGCTGGCTGCTCAATGCATCAAACACCGACTTGGTAGTGTATGATCCGGGTAAGGAGCGTGTTCCATCATCCATTCCCAGGAAATCCGTTTTACCACCCTTGTACTCGTAAAAATCGTGTCCGATGGTTTGGGTATTGAATCCGGTTCCTACAGAAAGGTTGAAGAAGTTTTTAGTTGGGATATCGCGGGTATTCACCTGAATCAGTCCTCCTGCCCACTCACCGGGTAATTCCGGAACAAATGCTTTGTTGATAATGATATTATCAATCATGTTGGCTGGAA
>JAQTZD010000102.1 GCA_028687975.1 Sediminibacterium sp. | reverse complement strand
TTTACAGAAAACAGCTCACCAATTATGTGGGCATCCGGGTATCCGGAGAATATGCCCTGCTGGGCTATTCCGACCGGTACAGCGACAACTCCGTACAGCGCAGGAGGAACCTGAGTTTCAACAGCAATGTGTATGAATTAAGCGTATCGGGCGATTTCAATTTCTTCCGTTTTCAGCCAGGCTTTGAGGGATACAATTTCACGCCCTATATCGGCCTGGGGGTGGGTATTTTTTCCTATGACCCCTATGCCTACCTGAACGGACAGAAATACCTGTTGCGTCCGTTGGGAACGGAAGGGCAGGGCAGCGCGCTGTATCCCAACCTGAACCCATACGGCAATACCGCCATCGCCATACCGTTTACCCTGGGCATCAAGTATGCCCTGAACCCCAGAACAAATTTCTTTGCCGAACTGGTGTACCGGGTAACCAATACAGACTACCTGGACGATGTGAGTGGTCAGTATGCCCCGGATGCATTTTCCCCCCTTCCAGACGGCTCGGCTTCGCCGGCTTTTTTACTGCAGGACAGGAGTTATGAAACCGGCACCTCCATTGGCGTAAAGGGCCGCCAGCGCGGAAACAGCCTGAATGCAGATGCATTTGCCACACTGAAAGTGGGCCTGTCTTTCAACCTGCAGACCTACCGTTGCCCCACCAATTGAGCCCCTGTGGTGATTAATCGTATTTAAATCCTCAGAAACCGCTGATTTTGTTAATTTTGCACCCTAAATTGAGTGCATGCTTCAACAGGAACCCCTTTTGTCTAAAATAAAGAAGGACCGCTTGCCCAGCCATATTGCCATCATTATGGATGGAAACGGGCGTTGGGCGGAGGAGCAGGGGCAGGACCGTTTGTATGGCCATTTTCATGGAGTGGAAAGCGTTCGGGATATTGTGGAAGGGGCGGCAGAGCTGGGAATTCAGTACCTGACGCTCTATGCGTTCAGCACAGAAAACTGGGAACGGCCGCAGCAGGAAGTAGAGGGATTGATGAGCCTGCTGGTAGACACGATTCATAAGGAAGTTCCCATCCTGAACAAGAACAATATCCGGCTTCATGTAATCGGCGACATCAAGATGCTGCCCGAAAACGCGTATAAGGAGCTGCAGGAAGCCCTGCAGATGACGGAGAAGAATACCGGGCTGAACCTCATTATGGCATTGAGTTACAGCAGCCGGTGGGAACTGGTGAATGCGGTAAAAAATATCGCCAGGGATGTAAAAGCCGGTAAAGTGGATCCTGAAGGAATCTGTGCCGATACTTTGCAGCACTACCTTACTACCAGCGAATTTCCCGATCCGGAACTGATGATCAGAACCAGTGGGGAATACCGGATCAGTAATTTCCTGCTGTACCAGCTGGCCTATGCGGAATTGTATTTTACCAATACCCGCTGGCCCGATTTCAGAAAGGAGAACCTGTACGAAGCCATTCTCGATTATCAATCGAGGGAGCGCAGGTTCGGAAAAACCGGACAACAAATTCAGGAGGAAACAGCGTTGGGATAGGCATTTTAACACAAAACCATTACTGGCTGGGGATTTAACAAACAGTTTTCATTATTCGGGTTAATTTGCCCAGCCTAAATAAACCAAATTAATTGCTGCGTGCACGGAGCTAATCAGCCGGCAACAGAACAAACAGAAACGGGATGCAGAAAGTGTTTAAATTATCATTGTTCGCTTTAGTTGTTTTATTGTTTTCTCAATCAGCTTTTGCACAACAGACATCCGGCTCCGACACCACCATTACCTCCATTGAGGCAGACCTGATCAACCTGTTTAATCAGAAGACTCCCAAAAAATACAAGGTAGCGGCCATCAAGGTAACGGGAAACCGGTTTTTCGATGAAAACCTGCTGATCTCCATTGCCAATATCAGCGTAGGCGATGAAATAGCCATACCGGGAGGCGATCAGTTTGCCAAAGCCATCAACAAATTGTGGGGACAGAATTACTTCAGCGATGTGGAGATCTATGTAACCCGTGTTGCAGGAAAGGAAATCGACCTTGAAATAGCCGTAACTGAAAGACCCCGTCTCTCTAATTTTTATTTTAAAGGAATCCCCAAAGGACAGCAGGACGATCTGCGCGGAAAAACCGGACTGGTACCCAACAGGGTGGTGACCGAGAACATGAAGATCACGGCATCGGAGGTGATTAAAAAATTCTTTGCAGAAAAGGGCTACCGCGAAACCAGCGTGAAAGTGGTGGAACGCAAGGATTCATCCATGAACAACACCCTGGCGCTGGATTTCGTTATCGATAAAGGTTCCAAGATCAAGATCAACAACATCAATTTCGGCGACAATACAGAGGATGCAGCCAAGCTGAAAAAGCAGCTGAAAGGCTCCAAGGAAAAATCCAGGCTGACCCTGTACCCACTCCAGGACAGTAGTAGAATTGTAACACCAGACAATTATACGTTTGAGGAATACCTGCAGGAAAAGGGATTCCTTACATTCAGTAAAACCAAGCGGGTCCTGAACCCCTATGTACGGATCAAGCTCTCCTCCGCCAAATTCGACGAGAAGAAATACCTGGAAGACAAAGAAAGTCTGCTGGATTACTACAATACCCTCGGTTACCGGGATGCGGTGATAGAAAAAGATACGGTTTACAGTGTAGGAAAAGGACTTCTCAACATCGATATCAAGATGAATGAGGGCCGTAAATATTATTTCGGAAACATTGCCTGGAGAGGTAATACCAAGTATTCTGATTCTATCTTAACCACCATTCTGGCTATCAGAAAGGGAGATATTTACAACCAGGAAGTATTGAATAAGAAACTGGGTAAATCTTCTTCACCCGACGGAGGCGATATCAGCGGACTGTACCAGGACGATGGTTATTTGTTCTTCCGGGCAGAACCGATAGAAACAGCGGTATACAACGACACCATCGATTTTGAAATCAGGCTGATCGAAGGTCCGCAGGCAACCATTAAGAATGTGCGGATTACCGGAAACGACCGAACCAAGGAATATGTAATCCGGAGGGAGATCAGAACCATCCCCGGGGAGAAATTCAGCCGGCAGTTGCTGATCCGTTCCATTCGTGAACTGGCACAGCTGAACTATTTTAACCAGGAAAAAATTACACCGAACCCGGTACCCAACCAGGAAGACGGAACGGTGGATATCAACTATAGTGTGGAAGAAAAATCCAGCGACCAGCTGGAGCTGAGCGCCGGATGGGGCGGATTGATTGGATTAACCGGTACCCTGGGGGTTTCGTTCAACAACTTCTCTGCCAAGAACCTGTTCCGCAAATCTGCCTGGGATCCATTGCCAATGGGCGACGGCCAGAAACTGAGTTTGCGTATTCAGAGTAACGGTAAAGCCTTCCGTTCCTATAACTTCTCTTTCACCGAGCCATGGCTGGGCGGAAAGAAAAGAAATGCATTAACGGTAAGTGTATTCAATACCAAGTATGGTCAGACCTACGACCCGATTACCGGATATTATGATCCATCCGTAGCCAACAGTCGTTATATATCCACTACCGGTGTAACCGCCAGTATAGCCAAGCAGCTGAAATGGCCGGATGATTATTTCTCCCTCTCAATGGGGGTAAACTATACCCGTTACAAGCTGAGCAATTATGCGATTGATCCAACCAACCTGCCCGGCTTCGACAACGGTGTAGTGAACAACCTGAACTTAAGAATTGCCCTGCAGCGTTCGTCCATCGACCAGCCGATGTTCCCAAGAACCGGTTCCAACTTTATGGCCAGCCTGCAGATTACACCGCCATACTCTTTAATCAACAGCAATATCAACCCGGCAGACAATCCGTATAAATGGATTGAATACCATAAATGGCGTTTCAACGGAGAGTGGTTTGTACCATTGGGCAAGCCACACGGAGAAGACCGGAACAAGCAGTTTGTACTGCGGTTTGCAGCCAAGTATGGTTTTGTGGGCAGGTTCAATACCGACCTGAAAGTATCGCCATTTGAACGATTCCAGGTGGGAGATGCGGGATTAACCAACCAGTTTGCCCTGCTCGGTTTCGATATCGTAGCACATAGAGGTTATCCGGTGTATGAAACCTCCAACCCAAGGGTAAACCCCGATCAGCAGCGCGCCAGCCAGTACTTTACCATATTCAATAAGTACACCATGGAAATGCGTTATCCGCTCAGTCTGAACCCAAGCAGCACCATTTTTGCGCTCGGATTCTTTGAGGCTGCCAACGGATGGTATAGCTTTAAGGATTACAATCCATTCCAGCTGCGCAGATCTGTGGGTCTGGGTATGCGTTTTTACCTGCCAATGTTTGGTTTGCTCGGATTTGATTATGGCATAGGATTGGATAGGTTTACAGGAACCAACTCCATGAAGGATGCGGCCCGCTTTACCTTTATGTTAGGTTTTGAACCTGAATAATTAAAAACCGGTTATATGCAGAAAGTATTTCTACTGTTATTTGCCCTAGTTTGCCTGTCTGTGGGAGTACATGCCCAGCAGCGTTATGCCATCATCGATACCAAGTATATCCTGAGCAAGGTTCCTGAATACAAGGCAGCCGATGCCAAGTTGCAGCAACTGGGAGAGCAGTGGCAGAAAGAGATTGATGAAAAGCAGGTGATACTGGACAAAATGTATAAGAACTACGAGGCCGAGCAGGTGATGCTGACCGAAGAGTTGAAGAAAAAACGCGAGGACGAGCTTTTTGTTAAAGAAAAGGAAGTACGGGAACTGCAAAAAAAACGCTTTGGTTATGAGGGCGATTTGTTCAAAGAGCGCCAGAAGCTGGTAAAGCCCATTCAGGACAAAGTGTACAATGCCATTCAAAAGATTGCCATTGCCCGTTTTTATGATTTTGTGCTCGATAAAAGTGAAGGAATTACCGTTATATTTGCCGACCCCAAGCTGGATAAGAGCGATGAAGTGCTTAGGGAAATGGGGATTAAATTTTAGTCAATCAACAACAAACAATAAATTTCATTACAATGAAAAAATTCCTTTTAGTGTGTGCGGTTTTTGCGGCGGGTTCTCTGTTCAGCAATAGTGCAAAAGCACAGGCACCAAAGATCGGGTACTTCGATGAGCAATCTGCTCTGGTATTGTTCCCTGGCATCAATAAAGTTGATACCCTGATCAATAGCTATCGCCTGGATTCCTTACAGGAAGAATACAAGTACACTCTTGCTGATTTCCAGCGCAGAGACAGCATCTTCAAAAAAGATTCTGCTACCATGCCAGCCAAAGCAAGAGAAATGGCAACCCGTGAAATCATGCAACTGCGTTATAAACTGGTAAACTGGCAGCAGTACCAGCAGCAAATGGAAGAAGCCAAGTATGAGCAATTACTTGCACCATACAAACAAAAAATCTTCGAAGCAGTACAAGCAGTTGTAGCTGAGCAGAAGTATACCATTCTGCTGAAGGCAGAAACCATTTCTCCTTACATGCAGCCACCATTACTGGACAATGTAACCATTCGTGTTGCCATGAAACTGAAACTGCCTTTACCTAAGGAAGTAGAAGATGCATGGAAAGCAGCCGGCGGTACAGTACCAGGCAGTGCAGCACCTGCAAAACCAGCAGCTAAACCTAAAGGATAATTTCATCTTAGTATATTTTGAAAAGACCTGTCTGTAAAGACGGGTCTTTTTTTGGGTGTATCTTTAACCTATGCAAGTAAAACAGGCGCCGATTGGTGTATTCGACAGTGGGTATGGTGGCCTTACCATTTTAAAGGAACTGGTGGCGGCGCTACCTTCCTATGATTATATTTACCTGGGCGATAATGCCCGGGCCCCCTATGGTACCCGTTCATTCGAAACGGTTTACCAGTATACCTGGGAAGCCGTGCAATGGTTTTTTGAGCAGGGCTGTGAACTGGTGGTATTGGCCTGCAATACCGCATCGGCCAAGGCGCTGCGCAATATCCAGCAAAAGAACCTGCCCGTATATGCGCCCCATAAGCGCGTATTGGGGGTCATACGCCCAACGGCTGAAGTGATCGGGAACTATTCCCAAACCAACCATATAGGGGTACTGGCAACCACCGGAACAGTGCAAAGTGAGAGCTACCTGCTGGAGATCCACCATTTTTTTCCGGAGGCCAGTGTGTACCAGGAAGCCTGCCCCATGTGGGTGCCGATTGTGGAGAATGGGGAATCCGATGGCCCGGGGGCCGATTATTTTGTAAAAAAACATATTGACCATTTGCTTGCAACAGATCCCCGGATCGATACCATGCTGCTGGCCTGCACCCATTACCCCTTGCTGATACCCAAGATCAGTGCAGCTGTGCCGGCACATATACAGGTGGTGCCACAGGGCAGCATTGTAGCTTCCAGCCTGGCCGATTACCTGGAACGGCACCCGGAAATAGCGGAAAAATGTTCCACAGGCGGGCAAATTCGGTTCTGTACCACCGATTCCACAGCCGATTTTGACCACAACGGAGCAATTTTCTTCGGTAAACCGCTTAAATCGGAGCATATTCTGTTGGGTCATTAGAAATTATTACCTAATTTTGCCGTCCTTTCACAAGCGGCAGTATGGTGACTGAAGCAATGAAATGAAACCAAATTTTAGGGTTAGTAAAACAAGTTATCAATGAAACGTACATTCCAACCACACAAGCGTCGTCGTAAAACCGTTCACGGTTTCCGTAAACGTATGGAATCTGCTAATGGCCGTAAAGTATTGGCAAGCCGCAGAGCGAAAGGTCGTAAGAAACTGACTGTTTCCAGCGAAAAAGGATTGAAATAAACCGTAGCCCGGCAAAAGATCCGGGCCGAACGAAAAATATAAGCTCCGTCTTTATGACGGGGCTTTTTTAGTTTTGCAGTATATGAACCAACCCAACAGTTATTCCAGCCAGGAGAAGCTCAAGAGCCGCAAGGCCCTGGAATCCCTGTTTACGGGTGGCAAATCCTTCTCCGTATTTCCGGTTAAAGTATTTTATACCCTGGATCCGGTGGAGGCAGGAGTGCACCGGGAAATGCCCGTGAATGCCGGTGTGGGCGTGAGTTCAAAGAATTTCCGCAAAGCCGTACAGCGCAACCGGATCAAGCGATTGCTGCGCGAAGCCTATCGCACGCAGAAGCAGGCCCTGCAGGCTGCAGTAAAAACAGAACAACATGTATCCGTGTTTTTTCTGTACATCGGAAAAGAGCTGCCCGAATACGCCCCGCTGAACGAATCGATGGGTAAAGTGCTGGAGCGACTGATTGAAAAACTCAACAAAGCATAGCCATGTGTGCCAACTGCGATACACCCCAACGGTCATCGGCAAGCTTCTCCGTAACGAGGATGCTGGGCTATGTACTGATCCCCTTCATTAAGGTATACCAATACATTATATCGCCTGTAATGGGGCCTAAATGCCGCTTTGTGCCCACCTGTTCGCAATACGGGGAGGAAGCCCTGAAAAAGTACGGACTGTTTAAAGGAGGCTGGCTGCTGATAAAGCGGCTCAGCAAATGCCGGCCGGGCGGAGGATCCGGATGGGACCCTGTTCCCTGATTAAGGCTTAGGCGCAGGAGCAACGGTTAAAGCCTGCAGCCGCGCAATCATTTCCCTGATTTCTTTGATGCTGTAAAAGCGATAAATTTCGGGTTCAACCCCGTCTACCTTTTCGGCAGAACGCATCTGGTGATAGGGCCCTACCACCTGCGCACTGGCATTATCAGTGATTTTGGTAGCCTGGTTGGGCAGGATAAAGAAGTTGCGGTTGGCGGCAGATACATTCTTTCCTTCGGACAATAAGATTAAAGAATCGATCTTCTCTTTTAAAGACTCCTGAGAAATCACGGCCTGTGCTTTGTCTGCACTGCTGTATTGCTGGTAACTGCCAATGATGGTATCGTTCTTAACGTTAATTACATACAAGCCATTCTCCACCAGTTCCACGGAGGCATTGCCCGCAGGAGTGGTTAAAGCGAAATTCACTTTCTTACTGTTGATGTTCACGGTCTTTTCATCATGACCAGCTCCGTCTGTAGCCTTGATGGTACCTGCATTCAGGTCTACATCGGCCGCGCCTTTACTCATGATCACCACTGTTTTGTTGTTGCCGGAACAGGCTGCCAGTAAGAGGATGGCGCAAGCGCCGCAGAAGAACTGTTTCATTGTATGCATTTAGGGGTCGTTAAAAAAGTCCCGCCCTGTACGGGTGTATCAGGGCGGGACTAAAGTACAATATTTACCGGAGTTTATTTGGCTGCGCCAAAGCGGCTGCTTACTTTATTCCAGTCAATTACATTCCAGAAAGCAGCGAGGTAATCTGCACGGCGGTTCTGGTATTTCAGGTAGTACGCATGTTCCCAAACGTCTACACCCAGAATAGGGGTTCCTTTTACTTCCGCAACATCCATTAAAGGATTGTCCTGGTTAGGCGTGGAGCTTACTTCCAGTTTACCGTCTTTTACAATCAGCCAGGCCCAGCCACTGCCAAAGCGGGTCATGCCAGCCTGAGCAAATTTTTCTTTAAAAGCATCAAAAGAACCGAAAGCGCTGTTGATGGCATCGGCCAGTTCGCCGGTAGGCGCGCCACCTGCATTAGGGGCAAGGCTTTCCCAGAAGAAAGTATGGTTCCAGTGACCGCCGCCATTGTTGCGTACAGCAGGGCTGATGGTACCAGCCACTTTCACCAGTTCTTCCAGTGATTTTCCTTCGTTGGGGGTGCCGGCGATGGCTTTGTTCAGGTTATCTACATAGGCCTGGTGGTGCTTACCATGGTGAATTTGCATGGTAGTGGTATCAATATGCGGCTCAAGCGCGTCGTGTGCATAAGGTAATGGTGCAAGTGTAAATGACATATCGTATGATTTTTGATGAACAAATAGTGTTTCGTATTCAACAAATTTAGTTTACTAAAGTTGAACGGGGTGTTAAGAGATCGATTTCTTTCGGAAATCGAAATTCAGCAAGCTGCTGAGGCTAATAAAGCGGATTTATCGCTTGGATCTGAAAAAGGATTTCATCAGAAAAGCACATTCGTGCTCCAGAACACCTGCAACCAGTTCGGTTTTAGGGTGAAAGGGCCAGTTTTCTTTGG
>JAQTZD010000101.1 GCA_028687975.1 Sediminibacterium sp. | reverse complement strand
TGCATTTCATGGCAGCTGGAACAGGGCTCCTGAAAACCAGGAAGGATTTTATGTGGTGTTTGTGCCCATGAAAAATGGTAAGCCAACCGGTAAATGGGAAGTATTTGCAGATGGATTTTCCGGTGTGGAAAAAGTAACCAATCTGAGCACGGTGAAACACCGTCCATGCGGACTGGCACAGGGCCCGGATGGTTCCCTGTATGTGTCCGACGACAACAAGGGATATGTTTGGAAAATTAATTACAACAAATAAGCAGCAGGGATGAAAAAATGGATGGTGTTGTGCCTGCTGATGGTATCGGGAATGGGAATAGTGGTTTCCTCTCAAACAAATCGTTCGGGGTTAAAAGCTTCGATGACAAGGGGGAAGCAGGTCTATGACCGGTATTGCCTTACCTGCCACCAGGCAGACGGAGGAGGCGTTCCCCGGATGAATCCGCCCATTGCCAACACAGAGTATGTGTTAGGCAACAAGCAGCGGTTGATTGGTATTGTGCTCAATGGGTTGAATGTTCCCCTCGAAATTAATGGAGAGGAATATGAAAATCCGATGGCTTCACATGCATTTCTGAAAGACCAGCAGATCGCAGATGTATTAACCTATATTCGAAATTCCTTTGGAAACAAAACTTCTGCAGTAACGGTTGCAGAAGTAAAATCCGTGAGGGCAAAAAATAAATGATGAAACGTATATTATTCATCGACAGAGATGGTGTGGTATTGCAGGAGCCGCCAACCGATTTTCAGGTAGACAGTATAGAAAAAACCTGTTTTGTGCCGGGAGCCATTACGCAACTGCACAGAATTGCAGCTGATTTTGATTTTTATAAAGTAATGGTGACCAACCAGGATGGACTGGGTACCGAAAGTTACCCGGAGCATCAGTTTCATCCTTTTCACAATTTAATGCTGCGTACCCTGGAAGGTGAGGGCTTTGTGTTCGATGAAATGATCATCGACCGGACTTTTGCCGCCGATAATCAACCTACCCGTAAACCGGGAACAGCACTGCTGAGTCATTTCATCAACAATCCGGCTTTTGATCTGCCTCATTCCTTTGTAATCGGCGATCGCTGGAGCGATATTCAACTGGCCAAAAACCTGGGTTGTAAGGCCATCTACCTCAAATCCGGACTGCACGAACTGGGCGAAGAGCAGGTGTTTGAATACGCAGACACCATTGTGCTGGAAACCTCCGACTGGGCCGAGATTTATGCATTTCTGAAACTGGGGCTGCGTAAAGTGACGCATGAGCGAAATACGAATGAAACCAAGATTCACATTGAGCTGAATATAGATGGTACCGGGAAAGCCAATATCCATACGGGTTTAGGATTTTTTGATCATATGCTCGATCAGATTGCACGTCATGGTAAAATGGATCTGACCGTAACTACAAAAGGAGATCTTCACATAGATGAGCACCATACGATTGAAGATACCGGTATTGCACTGGGAGAAGCTTTTGCCAAAGCGCTGACCGATAAAAGGGGAATGGAACGCTATGGTTTTGCCTTACCGATGGACGAGGCTGAAGCAAAAGTATTGATCGATTTTGGCGGCAGAAACTGGATTGTGTGGAACGCGGAATTTAAACGTGAGCGGGTAGGTGAAATGCCCACCGAAATGTTTTTTCATTTCTTCAAATCGTTCAGCGACGGCGCCAGATGCAATCTCAATATCGAATGCAGGGGAGAGAATGAACATCATAAAATTGAAGCCATTTTTAAAGCCTTTGCCAAAGCCATCCGCATGGCGGTAAGGCGCGATCCTTTGTCGGATCAGTTGCCTTCCACCAAAGGTGTGCTGTAATATTTACAGGCTCTTCACGCGTTTCCAGGTATCTGTTTTGCCCAGCAGGGATATGCCCATGAAACCTTTTACTTCGATGGTGTTTTCATTGATCATGGTAATCTTACATTCATAATCGTTGCCCGATTTCGGATCGTACACTTTCCCGTTGTTCCAGAGGTTTTCTTTGGCATATTGTAAGTTGCGCAGATTGACCAATCCCATCAGCGGCTTCGATTTTAACTGATCATCACTGTTCTTTACATCTGTTTTGGGCTTGCCGGTGGCCGGATCATTGGGCTCTTTGAGCCATACCAGCTTACCGTAATAAAGGTTTCCCTGTTTGTAAATCTGTATCACACCATTACCAGCAACAGGTTTCCATAATCCAACAATGGCGTCCGGATTGTTGTTGGCCATAGCAAAACAGGCAGAACCTGCCAGCAGCATTAAAACAGCCAGGTATCGATACCATATTTTTTTCATGCGATATTTTTTTTGCAATTTCCATCAAAATGGCCATCTTTGTACCACTTATGATAATTATTAACAAACATTGGTGGTGGCATACAAACTCTGAACGGGGATTGTAGTGGCATTGCCAATACTGATTGAATATATTCAAGGCCCCGGATAAAACCGGGGTTTTTTTATTGATCTAACTGAAGCAGAAAAAATGAAAAGAATTCAAATTGAAACAACTGGTAAAAAAATGCTGGCCGATATCCATACACCCGTGGGTATTTACCTGCGCTTAAGAGACCGTTTCAGGGATACCATCCTGCTGGAGAGTACCGATCACCATGTTTCGGAAAACAGCTATTCTTTTATATGCATCAATGCCATTGGCGGTATAGAAATCAGTTCTGCCGACCGGGTAGAATTCAAACTTCCCGGAAGGGAACCTGAAAGAGTTCAGATAAATGAGCGCAGCAAAGTGCCGGAGCTGATTTGGGAATACATGCAACGCCTGGAGGCTGCCCCGGTAGAAGACCGGGAACTGAAATTTGCACAGGGACTTTATGGGTATACCAGTTTTGATGCCGTGCAGTTTTTCGATAAAGTATCGCGTACAGATAAATCCGAACCAGCGATTCCGCTGATGCGTTACCGGCTTTACCAGTATGTGATTGCCATCAACCACCATAAAGATATGCTCTATCTCTGCGAAAATAAAATTGCCGGAATTGAATCGGACCTGGATGCGGTGGAGTCGCTGATCAGAAGCAAGGATGTACCTGTGTTTCCGTTCAGCCTCAAAGGGAGTGAGCGTTCCAATATGACTAATGAAGATTATGTGGAAATGGTGAAGCAGGGTATCAAAAGCTGTATGCGGGGCGATGTATTTCAGATTGTACTGAGCCGCCGTTTTGAACACAGTTTTACCGGCGACGAATTCAATGTGTACCGTGCGCTGCGCAGCATCAATCCGTCTCCTTATTTATTTTTCTTCGATTACGGTAATTATAAATTATTCGGATCTTCTCCGGAGGCACAGATCATTGTGCAGCAGGGAAAAGCCGTAGTGCATCCGATTGCCGGTACTTTCCGCAGAACCGGGGATGAAAAAACCGATCAGAAAGCTGCAGAACGTTTACTGAAAGATGCCAAGGAAAATGCCGAGCATGTGATGCTGGTAGATTTAGCCAGGAACGACCTGAGCCGTGTTTGTTCCGATGTGAAAGTGAGCCGGTACAGGCAGGTACAGTACTACAGTCATGTGATTCACCTGGTGAGTGAAGTAACCGGAAAGGTTAAGGAAGGACAGAATCCTTTTGAATTGCTGGCCAAAACCTTTCCTGCAGGTACATTAAGCGGCGCCCCCAAGATCAGGGCAATTGAACTGATAGATGCATTGGAACCCACCAACAGAGGGTATTATGGCGGTGCAATCGGTTTTGCCGGTTTCGATGGCAGCTTCAATCATGCCATCATGATCCGCACATTCCTTTCCCGAAACAATACCCTGGTTTGTCAGGCTGGGGCAGGAATAGTTGCAGCCAGTGTGCCGGAAAGTGAGTTACAGGAAGTCAACAATAAATTAAATGCATTAAAGACTGCCGCAAAAATGGCGGAAACCATTCACCAATAAGCGCAAGAACCGATGAAAATACTTGTATTTGATAATTACGACTCTTTCACCTACAACCTGGTTCACCTGGTGAACAAAATCACGGGCAATCAAGTGGATGTGTTTCGCAACGACGAACTACCGCTCGAAAGAGTAGTTGCATACGATAAAATTATTTTGTCTCCCGGTCCGGGTATTCCTTCAGAAGCCGGTTTAATGCCGGAGCTGATTCAGCAATATGCTCCTTCCAAAAGCATACTGGGTGTTTGTCTGGGTCATCAGGCCATTGGTGAATCCTTTGGTGCAACACTGGTGAACCTGTCTACGGTATACCACGGCGTTGCTACGCCAGTATATACAAAGGGAGCGGCGAAAAGTCCGCTGTTCAAGGGTTTGCCGGAAGAGTTTACCGTAGGAAGGTACCACAGCTGGGTGGTAGATACAGCCAATTTTCCGGCTGAGCTGGAGATCACTGCTCTTGATGCCAATGGATACATCATGGGATTGCAGCATAAAAAATACGATGTGCAGGGGGTACAGTTTCATCCGGAAAGCGTCTTGACGCCGGATGGAGAAACCATACTCCGCAACTGGCTGAAAAACTAAATAAAATCCGGGATGTATCGGGCTGCGGATTTTCACAGCACCTGTTTTAAAACCATTCATACAGAAACAATGAAAAAGATATTACAATACCTGTTTACACATAAAACACTTTCCAGAGAAACAGCCCGGGAAGTGATGCTCAGTATTTCTGCCGGCCAGTACAATGAAGCAGAGATCGCTTCCTTCATTACGGTATACCTGATGCGAAGCATCACCATTGAGGAACTGCAGGGGTTTTGCGACGGGCTGCTGGAACTATCTGTTAAAGTGAAACTGGAGGGTGGAAAACTGATGGACATTGTGGGAACAGGCGGAGATGGAAAAAACTCTTTTAATATTTCTACCCTGGCCTGTTTCATTGTTGCGGGTGCAGGACAAAAAGTAGCCAAGCACGGTAACTATGGTGCTTCTACCATCAGTGGCGCGTCTAATGTGATGGAGCAATTGGGATACAGGTTCAAAAACGATAATGCGGCATTACAAAAGGAACTGGATACAGCCAATATTTGTTTTTTGCATGCACCCCTGTTTCATCCTGCACTTAAAACAGCAGGCCCTGTTCGGAAAAGTCTTGGGATCAGGACCTTCTTCAATATGATGGGCCCCATGATCAACCCTTCCCATCCCGATTTTCAACTGGTGGGTGTGTACAACCTGGAAATGGCCAGGATTTACAATTACCTGCTGCAGCAAACGGAACGGGAGTTCACCATCATCCACAGCCTGGATGGTTACGATGAAATTTCTCTCACCAGCGATACCAAGGTCATTACGAATGCCGGAGAACAGATTTTAACACCGGAACAACTGGGCAAACGCCCTGTTCGTCCGGAAGATATTCATGGAGGCAATACGGTGGAAGAAGCAGCAAAAATCTTTCAGCGGATTATTAAAGGGGAGGGTACCTGGTCTCAAAATGCCGTGGTGCTGGCAAATGCCGCAATGGCACTACATTGCACCGGAGCCTATTCCAGCTACGACGATGCCTATAAGGCAGCTGTGGAGAGCCTGGAAAGCGGAAGGGCATACCAGGGACTTCAACAATTAATTGCATTGCAATAATCCATTCAACCATGAATATACTTGACACCATCATTGCCCAAAAAAGAATTGAAGTAGCGGAACACCAGGCGATCCGCTCTTTGGAAGATTTACAAAAAATGCCTTTGTTCAGCAGACCAACCCGTTCGCTGAAGCAATCGCTGACAGACCCTTCCAAAACAGGGATTATTGCAGAGTACAAACGAAAATCTCCCAGCAAGGGCATCATCAATGCAACTGCTGCAGTGGAAGCAGTAACGGCAGCTTATACCGCTAACGGAGCATCCGGGTTATCTGTATTAACAGACGAACCATTCTTTGGCGGCACCCTTTCCGATCTGGTTGCGGCCCGTGCAAATGAAGTGCCCATTCTCCGAAAGGATTTTATGATCAGTGAATACCAGTTGGCAGAAGCCCGTGCCTTTGGTGCAGATGTGATTCTGCTGATTGCTGCCTGTCTGCGTCCGGATGAAGTACAGCAACTGGCGGTAAAAGCCAAAGAACTGGAACTGGAAGTATTGCTCGAAATACACAATGAGGCGGAACTGGAACATGTTTGCCCGGAAGTAGACCTGGTAGGCATTAACAACAGGAACCTGAAAGATTTTGAAGTAGATATCCATAAATCCATGCAATTGCTGAACATGCTGCCTGCCGATAAACCTGCTGTAGCGGAAAGTGGCATTCATTCTGTAGACACCATTGTAACTTTACAAAAAGCTGGATTCAAAGGATTCCTGATCGGGGAGCGTTTCATGAAAGCTTCCAACCCTTCGATTGCTTTTGCCGATTTTGTACAGGAACTAAAAGTAAAACAACATGCGGGCTAAAGTATGCGGGTTAAACAGTGTGGATCAGTTCATGCAGCTGGATGAAATGGGCGTGGAGTTTGGTGGATTTATTTTTTATCCCCAGAGTCCGCGGTATGCCCTGAAGCATATGCGGCCGGCTGAGCTGAAAAGAGCCAGGGGGCAGCACATCAACAAAGTGGGTGTATTTGTAAATGAACCCGTTGAACAGGTGCTGAGAATGGTAGACGAGCTGGGACTTTACCTGGTACAGCTGCATGGCGACGAAACGCCCCGCTATTGTGAAAGAATTGCGGATTATGTTTCTGTGATCAAGGCATTCCGTTTGCGAAACGATGATGATGTGTTGTGGAAAGTGAAGGATTATTACGATGTGGCAGATATGTTTTTATTTGATACAGAAGGTGCGGGTTATGGGGGTACTGGAAAACAGTTCAACTGGAATATTTTGAAAGACCTTTCTATCAATAAACCATTTTATCTGAGCGGCGGTATTGGCCCAGACGATCTGGTGATGCTGGAGGAATTCGCCAAAAATCCGGTTGCCAAAGATCTGTTCGCCATAGATGTGAACAGTAAATTTGAAATTGCTCCGGGTAATAAAAATATTCCGCTGCTGAAAAAATTTATAGAGGAGGTAAAAAAAATCTGATGCAACTACAAATGAAATGGATTGTTCTGGCAGGATGGATGCTCCTGATGGGGTTGCAGACCAATGCCCAGCAATTATCCGGTGTTTACCTGACCGAAAACGGGAAAGCCAGCTACCAGATTACTGTTGAACGGCTGCTGGTGGTACTGACTGATTCCGGTAAATTGTCTGAGATCAGGACTACGGCATCCGGTACCCTTGTGTACAATGTTTCCAGACAGATAGAGCAGATCGGCGATGTTAAAATCGGATTGAACTACCAGGGAAAAGTCAACCGGATCGGGAATACTGCCATTTTATATGATTTTAACGGCAGGGTAGACCGGATCGGGGAACTCAACTTTCGGTACAATTACAACAATATGCTGGCTTCAGTTGGCAACCAGGCCATCCGGTACAACCCGGATCAAACCATCGATCAGTTCGACCGGTACCGGATTATCTATAATTACAACAAGCAGGTACAGAAAATAGACGACAGCGGAGGGCTGATCATCCTGCAATACATTTATAACAAGTAGAAATAAAGAACAATGAATTATCAACAACCCAGTGAACAAGGATATTACGGAAAATTTGGCGGCGCCTATATTCCGGAAATGCTGCATGGCAATGTGGAGGAGTTGAAGGAACAGTACCTGCAAATCATGCATGAGCCCTCTTTTACAGAGGAGTTCCGGCTGCTGCTGAAGGACTATGTTGGCCGCCCCACGCCCTTGTTTTTTGCAGAGAGACTGAGCAACGAGCTGAATGCCCCTGTTTACCTGAAGCGGGAAGATCTTTGTCATACAGGAGCACATAAAATCAACAATACCATTGGTCAGATATTGCTGGCCCGTAAACTGGGTAAAACCCGCATCATTGCAGAAACCGGCGCCGGGCAGCATGGAGTGGCTACTGCTACTGTTTGTGCGCTGAAAGGCATGGAGTGCATTGTTTATATGGGTGAAAAAGACATTGAGCGCCAGGCACCCAATGTGGCCCGTATGAAAATGCTGGGCGCTACGGTAGTTCCTGCTACAAGCGGTAGTAAAACATTGAAGGACGCCACCAATGAAGCCATACGCGACTGGATCAATCATCCGCACAATACCCACTATATCATCGGAAGTGTGGTAGGGCCTCACCCTTATCCCGATATGGTAGCCCGTTTCCAGAGTGTGATCAGTGAAGAAATACGGATACAGCTGAAAGAAAAAACCGGTCATGAACTGCCAACACACGTGGTGGCCTGCGTAGGCGGAGGCAGCAATGCGGCCGGTGCATTCTATCATTATCTGAACGAACTATCTGTACAACTGGTGGCGGTGGAAGCTGCAGGACATGGTGTACACAGCGGCATGAGCGCAGCAACAACACAGCTGGGTAAACCGGGAATTCTGCATGGCAGTAAAAGCCTGGTGATGCAAACTGCCGATGGTCAGGTGGTAGAGCCTCACAGTATTTCAGCAGGTCTGGACTATCCTGGAGTAGGCCCGTTACATGCCAATTTATTTGATTCGGGCAGGGGTACTTTCTTAAGTGCAACCGACGATGACGCACTGAAAGCGGCATTCCACCTCAGCAGAACAGAAGGCATTATTCCTGCACTGGAATCGGCGCATGCCTTGTCTGTATTGAGTAAGCTAAACCTCACTCCTTCGGATAGGGTAGTAGTTTGTTTGAGCGGAAGGGGAGATAAGGACCTGGATACCTACATGAAAGCAATGAATAAATAAATGATCATGAGCAGAATCAAGCAAATTTTCAGTCAAAAAAAACAGCGGGTACTCAACGTGTATTTCACGGCCGGATACCCTGCTTTAAATGATACTTTACCCATCATGCGTTCACTGGTGTCCTCCGGTGCAGACCTGATTGAAATCGGAATGCCTTACAGTGATCCGCTCGCAGACGGCCCGGTCATACAAGACAGCAGCAGCAAGGCCCTGGCCAATGGAATGACAATACAAACCCTGTTTGATCAGCTGAAGGGGTTTCGTGCGGATACATTGCTTGCCAATATCGGTGTGGTATTGATGGGGTATATGAACACTGTATTGCAGTACGGGTTTGAGGCATTTTGTGCGGCGGCTGCGGAAGCTGGTGTGGATGGACTCATGCTGCCTGATTTGCCGGTATACGAATTTGAAAA
>JAQTZD010000100.1 GCA_028687975.1 Sediminibacterium sp. | reverse complement strand
AAAAAGCACCTACTCAGAAAAACTGTGTAAGTGCTTGATTTTCAAGTGGGCCCACCAGGGCATGATCCTGGGACCCCCTGATTATGAGTCAGGTGCTCTAACCAACTGAGCTATAGGCCCAAAGAACGGTACTGTTCTTATGAGGGTGGCAAAAATAATGAAATATTGCTTTCCCTGTTAAAAAAAGGAAGGAGAAACAGGTTGGTCGTATCAGGCGGGCTGGTTGGCTGGTTGCCCTGCATTTTTTTCACCCAATATTTTAGCAAGGTGACTTTTCTCTGAAATTTCCCGGATCACCAGATCCAGCTCTTTGGCGGAAGTAAGGATAATATCTATCATCTCCTTTCTTTCCTCCTCGCTGGAATTGACCATTTGAAATACGGCAATGGCTCCCATAAGCCTTGCGAGCGGGGCTCTTACCACATGCGACTGTACCCAGCCAATTTCTTTGAGCATATTGTTTTGTAACTGTATGGCTTTCAGGTTTTCTTCGAGCCGGTCTTTGGCAATGACCAGTTCCTGATTGATCTGGCTGAGCTCTGCTGTTCTTGCTATTACTTTTTCCTCCAACAAGTGATTTTGGTTCCTGAGCTGATCCATCAGGTATACGTTCAGTAAAAGATTTTTGATCCGGAGATCCACTTCAACCAGGTCGAATGGTTTGGTCAGGAAGTCGCTGGCCCCTTCCGTGAGTGCTTTTTTCTTTGCCTCCGGAGTTGCATCTGCTGTTAAAACAAGAACAGGCATAAAGCGGTCGGATTCTTTTTCGGCTTTGAGCTGTGCCATGATATCAAAGCCCGATAAATGCGGCATCATCAAATCCAGCAACAGTAAATCCGGATTGAAATCCTTTACGATACGCATCACTTCCCTTGAATCACTCGTACTTCTGATATTATTATATCCCTTGATCAACAAAAGGTTCTCCAGTATCTCAATATTGGCAGTTTGATCGTCTACAATCAAAATACGGGCATCTGTTAAAAGAGACTCCATGCTTGTAATCATTTATTTAAAATAAGTATCCAGCATATTGATGAATTCACTGATATCAAATGGTTTGGTAAGATAATTCTTTGCTCCGGCCTTTAACATGGCAGTTAGCTGATTGGGCATTGCATCTGCACTGATAACGACAACCGGTATTCCGGCTGTTTCGTCGTCTTGTTTCAGTTGTTCTAATACTTCTGAACCATGCATATCCGGCAAATTAAGATCCAGCAGAATCAGGCTCGGTTGGTGTTGTTTGGCCAAATGAACAGCCTGCTTGCCAAACGTATTGGTGATCAGGCTGATACCGGGTCTGTTGGCTGTAATAATCTGCTCAACCAGTTCTACGTTGGAAACATTATCTTCTATGTACAGGATACATCCTTTTTTCTCCATCTCTATATGCTGTCCGTTCTGCAGATCTCCGTTTTGCTGAACCCGGTCCAATTCTTTGATGGTTTTGGGTAATTCTATCCAGAAATTGCTGCCTTTGCCAATTTCACTTTCCACACCCTGTTCTCCACCCATTAATGTTGTGAGCTGCTTTACTACCGCAAGCCCGAGTCCGGTGCCTTCAATGACCGTCTTTTCAGCACCCACCCTTTCAAAAGGAGTAAAAATTTTAGGAAGATCTTCCGCTGCAATACCCTTACCACAGTCGGAAACTGAAATTCTCACAGGAACAATGCCCTTTTCGGTTTGTGGAAGGACTTCCTGTTTTAATGTAACCCATCCTCCTGGTTGGTTATATTTAATGGCATTATTGACCAGATTCAGTAAGATCTGTTTTAGCCGCTGACAATCGGCGCTTACATACAAAGGATCTGTTGTGGCCGGCAGAATCTGAATCGTAATTCCGGCAGCAGCAGCAGCAGGGCCCAATGTATCCGAAATTTCCCGAAAGATGCTGTTGATCTCAACCGGTTCAACAGAAATGGATACACGGCCGGCTTCAATCCGTGAAATATCCAGCACTTCGTTGATCAGATCCAGTAAATGCTTTCCGCTTCTGAGGATGTGGTTCACGGCTTTCTTTTGTGTTGCACTTAACTCTCCCATTTCGAGCAATTGCGCAAAGCCAAGAATTGAATTCATGGGGGTTCTGAGCTCATGACTCATTCTCGACAGAAAGTCACTTTTTGCAAGATTGGCATTTTCCGCTTCCATTCGGGCTTTTTCCAGAGCGGTATTGGACCTTTCCAACTCTGCAGTCCGGATCATTATTTTCTCCTCAAGGTTCTGGTTCAGGTCTATAATTTCCTGTTCTATTCTTTTTCTTTCAGTGATGTCTTCCTTAATGGCGAGGAAGTGTGTAATTTTCCCACGTTCGTTAAAAATCGGGCTGATGGTGGATTGCTCCCAATACAATTCTCCGTTTTTTTTCACATTATGGAAAGTGCCTTTCCATTGTTTACCCTCAGTAATATTATGCCACAAATTGGTGTACTCATCCGGAGAAGTTTTTCCCGATTTCAATACCCTGGGGTTTTTACCAATCAGTTCATCGGGTGTATAACCGGTTGTTCTGAATGTATTCGGGTTGGCATATTCAATATTGCCGTCGAGATTTGTAATAACGATGCTTACAGGGCTTTGTTCTACAGCTCTGGATAGTTTACGGACCTGTTCTTCCGTTTTTCTCTGAGCAGTAGTATCGCGCCAGGTATTAAGAATTACCTGATTATCCCCCTCATATTCAATGCAGGTAAGATTTACCTGAATCAATATGGGTGTTCCGTCGAAGCGATTGTGCACCCATTCAAAAGAGGTTTTTCCTTTTTGAAAAGTTTCTATTACCGCATTGCGGATAAGCTCTTCTGATTTTTGCCCATTGGGCTGAGTTTCCGGTGAAATTTCTTCAGGCTTTTTCCCTAAAATCATTGACCTGTTGCCTCCCAATATTAATTCAGCAGCTTTATTACATTCAATGAATATGCCGTTTTTTACAATCAGGTAACCATCGGGGGAGTCGTAGAACAATGTTCTGTATCGCATCTCACTGCCCCTCAATGCCAGTTCTGCCAACTTCTTCTCTGTGATATCTCTGGTGATGGCAATAAAGCCAATCATTTGCCCTTCATCGTTGTGATGAGGATGTATATTCGTGGAAAACCAGAAACGGGTTCCGTTTTTTTTAAAAGCTTCACCTTCGATGTTCCAATGGTCGTTGTGGCTAAGCGATCCCTGATCAACTTTTTGTTGGATGCTTTGCTGTAGCTGATTGATCTCCAGAATTGTTTCGGGCGGATAGAGTTTGGTAAGGGGTACTTTTTAAACTCCGCCGGACGATATCCAAATATTTTTATGATAGAGGAACTGTAGAAATTGGGTTGAAGGTTCATGTCGGTAGTCCATACCATGTCCGACATATTCTCTGCGATCTCCCGGTATTTGGCTTCGCTTTTTTGCAGCAACTCCAATGTTCTGCTTCTGCTTTTCACATTCACCAGCATCTCTGCAAACACGGTAAGCAACATTTGTTCCGGCTCAGAGAAAACATGTTTGTTTCTTACTGCATCCAATCCTATAAATCCGGAGCAGACTGCATTTTCCATGATGGGAACAGAAATCATGCTTTTGATTTCCTGTTGTTCCAGAAATGTCCTCAACCCGCTCTCTTTGGGTAATTCGGAAACATCCGGCACATGAAGGGTTTCTCCGGTATTCATTCGCTCCGCCCACTCCTTTAAATCATCAATGGGCAGATTCTGCAACAGATGAATTTGCTGACTGATACCCTCAGCACACCATTCATGTGTATTGCTGAACGTGTTTTGTTTCTGGTTGTAATCGAATATATAGAAGCGATCTGCACCTATGAATTCGCCCAGTTCAGCAAGCGAACTGTTGATGGCCTGGTCCAGTTGATTCAGGGGTAGGTTGATATAGGTTTTGGAAATTTTGGTGAGCAGGTATTGAAGCCCTGTTTGAAAACGCAGTTCTTTTTCTGAATTGATCTGATCTGTTATATCTGTGAAGGAGATGAAAACCTGATAAGGCTTCGATTCGCTCCCTATGAATTCCGGTTCTGCATTTACAAGAATCCATATCCGCGTTTTTTTTTCGGGATGAAAAAATCCCATTACGGTGTTTTGCACCGTTTTACCGCTTTGTATTACCTGGTAGAAGGGGAATTGTTCCGGAAGAAATGGACTTCCGTCCTGATGGATAATATCTTCGGCTTCTTTGTGATCAATGATTTGCTGTATCTGTTCTACAGATAGTCCCAGTATTTTTTCGGCAGCAGGGTTTGCAGTAATAATTTTACCAGCTCTGTTCTGACAAATGACCCCTTTGGCCATCCTTTTGAACAGCGTTTCAAATAAACCTTTGTCTGAAGCAGTTTCCCCTGATTGGCCTGGTTGCTTAGTGGTATGCAAACTCATGAAAAGCCCTTTACTTAAAGTTACTTATCATTTGCAGCATTTAACGCTGCGGGGCATCATTTGTTTAAGCTTGCAGTTTTTTTTATATAGTTTCTCCTGAAAAGCAGCCCTTTACGAAATAAGTAGGCAACACCGTAATTTCGGTCTATCGGGTGGTCTGAAATCAGCTTCCTTGTTTGCGAACGTACTTGGTGAGAATAACAATTACCTGGCCTTCAATTTTTCCTTCAATCTGTTCGGTATTGTCTGGTACCAGGCGGATGTTCTTTACCACAGTTCCCATTTTGGCATTCAGGGTTGAGCCTTTTACATCAAGTGATTTGGTCAGAACTACGGTGTCTCCCTGTTGCAAAACAGTGCCGTTGCAGTCTTTGTGCAGATCAACACTGCCGTCGTTTTCATGATCGCCGGTTGCTTTGGCCCAGGCCAGCTGTTCATCGGTAAGGTAAAGCATGTCTAGCAGATCTGCTGCCCAGCTTTCTGAACGCAGCCGGTTCAGCATACGCCATGATACCACCTGAATTGCGGGAACCTCGCTCCACATGGAGGTAGATAAGCATTTCCAATGTTCCTGATCCAGCTCTGCTTTTTTCTCAATCTGAGACAAACAGGTAGGGCAAATAAGGATATTGTTGTCGGGGTTAGAACTGTCTTGCGGCGGAACTTCAAATACTTTTAACTCTTTGGTTGATTCGCAGAGTTCACACTTATTTTCACTTCTGTTGCGCAATACCTGTTCTGTTGTCATAACGTTGATTTTGAAGCCGCAAGGTACGAAACATTAAAAGATGTGAATAGAATAACATTTTCTAAATCTTAATTTTCTTATATTGTAACATAAAATCGCAGGGAATGAAACCCATACTGATCCTTTTACTGACTTGTTTTATTGTAACGTTATCAACAGCCCAGTCTCACAGTAAACCGTCTGCACAGGTAAAAAAAAGCAGCCCGGAGTTTGTGGCAGAAGTGGGTTGCGGGCAGTGTCAGTTGGGCCTTCCCGGTAAAACCTGTGATCTGGCCATTCGTATAAAGGGGAAAGCTTATTTTGTAACTGGTACGGATATTGATTCTCACGGCGATGCACATGCATCAGATGGATTCTGTAATGCTGTCCGGAAAGCCAGGGTACAGGGTAAGCTGGTGAACAATAAATTTAAAGCAAGTTCCTTTGAACTGATTTCAGAAGAATTGCTCCACGCAGAAGCTGCTACTTCGCCAAAAACAAATTAAACTTAAGGCGCTGCTGCTTAGTTTTGCCGGCATGGAACCAGTAAAGAACATCATTTTTGATTTAGGCGGTATTTTCTTAAACATTGATTATCAGTTAACCAGTAAGGCGTTCAAGCATCTGGGCGTTCATCAGTTCGATGAAATGTTTACCCAGCAGTTTTCCAATGACCTGTTTGAGTTGCTCGAAACCGGCCGCCTGTCTCCGGAAGACTTTTACGAAACGTTCAGAAAGGAAACAGGACTGAATCTGACGGATGATCAGATAAAAACAGCCTGGAATGCCTTGTTGCTCGATTTTCCTGCTGACCGCATTCAGTGGCTGGAAGCCATAAGGAACAAATACAATATTTACCTTTTCTCCAATACCAACCAGATCCATTACGACCAGTTCATGGCAGATTTTACCCGAAATTATCCCGGAAGAGATTTTAACGGCTATTTTATCCATGCTTATTACTCCCAGACACTTGGTCTCAGAAAGCCCTATGTAGCTGCTTTTCAGCAAATATTAAAGGAGCAGCAGCTGGATCCTGCAGAAACACTTTTTATAGACGATACTTTCAAGAATATTCAGGGTGCCCAACAGGCCGGCCTGCGCACCATTCACCTGGAAGCACCCAAGACTGTACTTGACCTTGATTTGTAAGGTTATTTAATTTCCTCAAAATCGATGTAATCGTCTCTTCTGGCATCTTTCCCGGACCGGGAACTGACCTCGGATTGGTCTTGAGGTGGTGTTTGACGGGTATGCTGCTGCTGAAACATTTGCTGTTCCTGCAT
This sequence comes from Sediminibacterium sp., assembly GCA_028687975.1. Classification (GTDB taxonomy): domain Bacteria; phylum Bacteroidota; class Bacteroidia; order Chitinophagales; family Chitinophagaceae; genus Sediminibacterium. The sequence continues at coordinate 2,741 of JAQTZD010000100.1, read as the reverse complement.
TTCTGCCATTTTCCGCTTTAACTGACTGGCTGTTCGGCTTACAGGAATAACCAGCTCAAATATGAAGCGGTATGCCAGATAAATCATTAAACACCAGAATAATACTTTAAACATAAGGCCCTAAAATTACCAAGAAAGCAGTCATTCATTTGTTAAAATGGTGAAAATGGGGTAGCAGCTAAAAATTTGGAGAATACCTTACTACTATCGTATATTTGCACCATCAAAGAATCAACAGAAGGGAACGACTATCGTTCCCTTCTCCTTTTTTAACATGGCAACAGACCTTAATATTCCGAAGATAGAGCAGATGCTGAGCAGCATTTTAGCGGAGGAGCCTGCTTATTTCCTGGTATCCGTTACAATTAAACCGACCAATAGTATCAAGGTTTTTGTAGACGGAGACGAGGGAATCAAAATTGAAAAATGTGTTTCGTTCAACAGGAAGCTCTACAAGCTGATTGAAGAATCCGGTTTATACCCTGAGGGAGATTTTTCCCTGGAGGTATCTTCTCCGGGAATTGATGAGCCGCTTAAGCTGCATCGCCAATATGCCAAAAATATCGGCAGAACCGTGGAGGTCAGATTTCTGGATGGTACAGAAAAGGAAGGAATACTGGAAGCCGTTGCAGAAGCGGATATTATCCTTGCAACAACAACAGGTAAAGGAAAGAAAGCGGTTACCAGTCAGCTGGTAATACCTTTCAGCAATATAAAATCAACAACCGTTCAAATTAAATTTTAGCAGACACAAAAAACAGCGTTATGGCCAGTATCAATCTAATAGAGGCGTTTCAGGAATTTAAAGACGCAGAAAATATAGATCGTCCCACGATGATGAAAGTGGTTGAAGATGTATTTAAGACCCTGTTGCGCAAGAAATTCGGTAGTGATGACAACTTCGACGTAATTGTAAATGCGGAGAAGGGCGATCTGGAGATCATCCGCCGCCGTATGATTGTGGAAGATGGTGAAGTAATGGATCCGCTGGCTGAAATTGCCTATACCGATGCCGCTAAGATTGAACCTGACTTTGAGGTTGGGGAGGAGTTGTATGAGGAGGTGGATATCCTGGATTTCGGACGTCGTGCCATCCTTGCTGCCAAACAAACCCTGGCAAGCCGTATCAGTGATCTGAAGAAAAATGTACTGGTAAAGAAATATGGCGACCGCATTGGTGAAATCATCAGCGCTGAAGTATATCAGGTTTGGAAAAAAGAAGTGTTGTTGCTGGATGAGGAAGGTAATGAACTGATTTTGCCAAAATCTGAGCAGATTCCGCAGGATTACTTCAAAAAGGGAGAGAATATCCGTGCAGTGATTGCCCGGGTAGACATGAAAAATAACTCACCGGTAATCATCCTTTCCAGAACCAGCCCATTGTTTCTGGCTAAATTGCTGGAAATTGAGGTTCCTGAAATTTTTGACGGCCTGATTGCCATTAAAAAAATTGTACGTGATCCGGGAGACCGCGCCAAAGTAGCGGTGGAATCCTACGACGACCGGATTGACCCTGTAGGAGCCTGTGTTGGTATGAAGGGAAGCCGTATTCACGGAATTGTACGTGAACTCAAGAATGAAAATATTGATGTAATCAATTATACCACCAATATCCAGTTGTTGATTCAGCGTTCTCTGACGCCTGCTAAAATCAGCTATATGGAGCTGGATAACGAGAAGAAGCAAGCCAATGTTTATCTCAAGGCCGATCAGGTATCTCTGGCTATCGGACGCAGGGGGGTGAATATCAAACTGGCCTGTGAACTGACTGGTTATGAGATTGATGTTTATCGTGAAGATGAAGAAGTGAGCGATGAATTTGATATTGACCTGGATGAGTTCAGTGATGAAATTGAGCCATGGATTATTGATGAGTTCAAAAAAATAGGATGTGATACCGGCCGCAGTATTCTGAAACTTACTGTAGATGAGCTGGAAAGAAGAACAGATCTGGAGCGTGAAACCATTGAAGATGTAAGGAAGGTGCTGCAGGAAGAATTTGATAGAGAAGAATAAGCAGCTAATAAGCACGTATCTTTGTCTTGGAGCGTAACCGACCAGCTCCGGGTCAATGATTGGTGCCATTAAAAAATGTCCATGGACAATAGTCCATAGCCATGGGCAGATAGCGAATGGACCATGGACTTAAAAACAAAGAATGTCAGAACTGAAATTACCCAGACTGTTAGCAGCCGCTAAGGAATTCAACATTGGTCAGGATACCCTGATCGAGTTCCTGGTGAAAAGAGGATTTAACCGAGATGACCTGAAACCTACTGCAAAGCTTCAGGAAGACCAATATCGTGCCTTGCAGGCAGAGTTCCAGAGCGATAAGGTTGCCAAGAATAAGGCAGACCAGGTAGAGATCCCGAAAGTGGCACAGTCCGAGGCGCGTAAGAAAAAGGATGAGGAGGAAATTACCTTCAGGAAAGAGGAGAAAAAAGCTGCTCCTGCACCAGTTAAGGAAGAAGTAAAAGCCGAGGAGCCTGCAGTAACGCCGGCACCGGCGCCAGTGGAAGTTCCCGCTCCGAAAGAGGTGCCACCCGTAGTAGAAGTAAAAGCCGAAGAGCCGGCCCCTGTAACCCCTCCACCTGCTCCTGTAGCAGAACCGGAAAAGACCAAAACAGAAACGACCGGTATTGAAGGGCCTAAAGTTATTCATAAAATTGACCTTTCCGCGATAGATTCATCTACCCGGCCTAAAAAGACGGTGAAGAAGGCAGAACCGGCCGCACCGGAAA
>JAQTZD010000014.1:36345-41562 GCA_028687975.1 Sediminibacterium sp. | reverse complement strand
TCTGATATGTATTTTATTTTTTGATGCTTTTAACCTTAGCCTGAATCTTAAATTCAAGTTACTGTTGTTTCCAAACTTTCAAAGATCTTTTAGCGTTTACTTCGCTACCCTTTTGATTGGGGTTGCAGAGGTAAGCCGCTTATTTTATTTAACCAAATATTTTTCAAGAAATCTCAAAAAATACTGAGTAAAAAAAAGTAGATGTAAAGAACTGTTTTGTTGTTTTTCCAAGAAGGATTTACCTGTAAAAAAATCGGGTAAAACTGTCTGTATGAAGTGTCGTTCGTATCGAACGGGCGGCAAAAGTAAGAATCTTATTTAAACCACCAAATTTTATTTTTAAAATTCGGTATTTTTTTTGCCGTTCATATCAACTTATCCTTCAAAGAGCAGCGCCTTTTTTGTCAGGCGGGTTGCAAAGATAAGCAGGATTTTCATCTGATCAAATGTTTTTAAGAAATAAATACGGAACAAAGTCGAAATCCCTTTGCCTGAAAGGGTTTCAGCAGCAAAAAAAAATTACGGATAAATCACCCGCACCAGAAACAGGCCTTGCGGAGGAGTGCTGAAATCGGCACGGGTACAATCTTTTGCCAGCAGGATATTTTCGAACTCGGAGAGACTGATTATTCCTCTTCCTGCCTTCACCATTGTACCTACCAGGCCACGCACCATTCCGCGCAAAAAACGATTGGCCTGTACCGTATAGCGCAACCTGTTTGGTTCCATTAATTCCCAACGGGATTCCTGGATCGTACAGTTATGCGTAAACACCTGTGCATTGCGCTTGGCAAAGCTGGTAAAATCGGTATGCTGCTTCAGCAGGGATGCGGCCTCGTTCAGCAGTTGCAGATCCAGCTGATAAGGATAGTGCCAGCCCCTGTCTTGCATAAAGGGATCTTTCCGGGTATACAGGTAGTAGTGATACTCCCTGGCTACCGCATCAAAACGGCAATGTGCGTCCGGGGCTACTTCCCGGATACTGTGTATACATATGTCTGCAGGCAAAATGGCATTGAGGTTGTAAACATGCCGGCCGGTTAGCTCCAACGGAGTATCAAAATGAAAATAATTCTGTAAAGCATGCACTCCTGCATCTGTACGGGAGGAGCCTGTTAGTTCAAAATCGGTCCGGAACAGCACTTTCAGTGCCCATTCTACCTCCGATTGTATGGTAACGGCATTCTCCTGCACCTGAAAGCCATGAAAGGCCGTACCCTTATACCCTAATTCCAGAAAATACCTTGGCATGACTTATTGTTTGGAGAGCTTCTTGCGTACAGCCGGTTCGGGTGTTGTGGAAATAAACAGCACTACGGTATCGGCCTTTGAACCATTCTTTACCCGGTAAACCTGATCAATTCCGGTTTCGGTTACTTTCTCCTGCAGTTTTTGCACCTGTCTGCCGGCAGACTTGGTAGGAACATATCCGGAGGAAATCCCCCTGATCTCTTCCATCGATACCATGTCTTTCAACATCCATTCTCCCTCGGGCGTAAGCTTCAGCGAATAGCCTTTGGGTTTGTTTTCTACCGAAAAACTGTAAGTGTATTCGGGATACTGCTCTCCGGCAAACCCGATCACAACAGAGTAATCGCCGTTGTTCAGTTGCGGTATCAGCAGATAGCCCTTGGCATTGGAACTGTAATTATTACCCTTCAGCTGTAAATAATAAGGCTGGCTGTTCTCCGATTGTATATAAAGAAAATTATTGGACTGCGCCACAGCTGCCTGTGCCATCAGCCAGAAAGCCACCCCTGCCAGCAGAATTTTACTATACGATTGCCTGAACATGATTTCAGTCTTTTAACAAATTTACTTAAAATGCAAGTTGGGTGCGCTTTTCCCTCCACTTATCTTTAACGTCTTAATCGGAATACATGAAGCAGATACTATGGATCGTTTTTGTTTTAGCTACTGAAATGGCTATTGCACAGGTACCAAAGGAAGAATGGAAAAGCATTTATCGCGAAACCGCTCCCAAAATCAACAACCTGAAACATACCCGGCTGAACGCCGCTTTCAACTTCGAAAAATCACAGGTGATTGGCAGCGCATGGCTTACCCTGCAGCCACACTTCTACCCCACCGACTCGTTGCAACTGGATGCAAAAGGCATGGAAATCAAACAGGTTGCACTGGTAAGGAACAACAACAACCTGCCGTTGAAATACCAGTACGATGGCAAACAAATCCGGATTCAGCTGAACAAGACCTATAGTAAAAAGGAAACTTACACAGTTTTTGTAAGCTATATAGCCAAACCGGATGAACTGGAAGCAAAAGGAAGCGCCGCCATTACCGACGCCAAGGGATTGTATTTTATTAACCCAACAGGTGCCGATAAAGACAAGCCTACCCAAATCTGGACCCAGGGCGAAACCGAAGCCACTTCTGTATGGATACCTACCATCGATAAACCGAACCAGCGGTGTACTCAGGAATTCAACCTTACGGTTCCTGCAAAATTCGTTTCGCTTTCCAACGGTAAACTAACCAGGCAGCAGGTCCATGGCAATGGAACCCGTACAGACCAGTGGGTCATGAACCAACCCCATGCACCCTACCTGTTCTTTATTGGCGTAGGTGACTATGCTGTGGTGAAAGACAGCTACAAAGGAAAGGAAGTCAGCTACTATGTAGAAAAGGAATACGAAAAAGTGGCCAGAAAAATTTTTGGACTCACTCCGGAAATGATGCAGTTTTTTGAACAGAAACTGGGCATTGCTTATCCCTGGAATAAATACAGTCAGATCGTAGGCAGGGATTACGTGAGTGGTGCCATGGAAAATACTACCGCTACCCTTCATCAGGAAAGCGCTCAGCAGGATGCCCGACAACTTACCGATGGCAATGAATGGGAAAGCACCATTGCGCATGAATTGTTTCACCAGTGGTTTGGCGATCTGGTTACAGCAGAAAGCTGGAGCAACCTCACCGTGAACGAAAGTTTTGCCAACTACAGCGAACTGCTTTGGTCCGAATATAAATACGGAAAAGATGCTGCGGCTTATGATAATGCAAAAGATATGCAGGCCTACCTGGGCAGCAAATCTTCTGCAGGCAAGGACCTGGTTCGTTTTTATTACGAAAGCCAGGAAGACATGTTCGATCTCGTGAGCTATCAGAAAGGCGGCCGCATCCTGCACATGTTGCGCAACTATGTAGGAGACGAGGCTTTTTTTACAGCCCTCCATCAATACCTTACACAATACAGATTCAGCAATGGCAGTGCGCACAAACTAAGACTGGCATTCGAAGCAGTTACGGGCAAAGACCTGAACTGGTTCTTCAATCAATGGTACTTTAACCACGGTCATCCCAAACTGGAGATCACCTACGAATATGACGCAGCAGCGCAACTGGCCACAGTAATCATGAAACAGACACAGGGTACTAACCTGTTTAAACTACTTGTAAGCATTGATGTGTACGAAGGCGCTTCCAAAAAACGTTACCAGGTATGGCTGAACAACAAACTGGATAGTTTTCATTTTCCTGCTGCCACAAAACCAAGCCTGATTACAGCAGATCCTGACCGCATTCTACTTGCGGAGAAAAAAGAAAACAAAACACTGGAAGCTTATGCGCATCAGTTGAAATACGGAAAACATTTTGGCGACAGAATGGAAGCAGTTGAAGCTGCTGCCGGAAAAACAAGTGATCCTGTTGCACTGGATATCTTGCTGGATGCATTGAACGATCCCTTCTTCAGAATCCGCATCAAAGCGTTGAACGGTCTGGAGCAGGCGGCAATCAACGCAGCCAGTTTGCAGAAAATTGAAATCCTTGCGGCAAAAGATCCTTCCCGACTGGTGAAAGCTGCTGCCATTGATGTGTTGGGTAAACAAAGAAATCCTGCATACCAAACATTGTTCCTGCAATCCATCGAAGATTCTTCTTATTCTGTGGCCGGCGCTGCGCTGGAAGCCCTTTCGCTGATCGATAGCAGCACGGCTTATGCAACTGCACTGAAGTTATCGAAAACACCTACAAGGGGCAAGCTCAACAATACCATTTCCATGGTTATTGCAGCATTTGGAGATGAAACCAGTTACGATTATATAGCTGGCAACTTTAAAAAAATGCCGCTTTCAACAGAAAAGTTCACTGCCATGTTTACCTTTTCCGAGTGCCTCAACAAAGTAAAGGATGCGACAAAATTTAAGGAAGGTATTGATCTGATTGTTGCATTCAGGGAATCTATTCCAAAAGACAGTAAGCCGCAAACGGATCCCTATATCAACAACCTCGTATTAAAAGCACTTGCCACAAGTAAGGAAAGCAAAGGATTACAGGAGCTGGCGGATTACGTAAAATCCAGGATGGCACAATAACCTCAGTTCAACGCATTCAACCTTGTTTCAGCAGCAATGCTGATGGATACAGGAAAACGCTGGTCGCCCGTTTCGGAAGTTCCGTTATACGTGGTGTTCAGCGTTTCTCTTTTCAGGACACCTGTTTTGCTGTTGTACCAGCGGTATCCTTTGGCATACCCTTTCAGCTGCTGTAACATCAATTGATTTTGCTGGTGAAAAACTGTGCGTAGTTCAATTTCATGAAACACCATCACTACTATACTGTCTGTATTTTTTTGGGTAACGAGGTAGCGGCTGATTGTTTTACTGCTGTCCGATACAGTAGAATCGGACCAGCTGTATCCCTGCCGGATATCTACTGCAGTAAAAGGCAGCAGGAAGCGGGAAACATCTTCCGGTTGCAGCAACAACATGGCCCCGGAACCATCCCTGCGTATTTGCTGTTTGTTGTTGTTTACGGTGATCCGCACCGGCTTGTTCAGCACGGCCTGTATGGCCATTGAATCGGACGCAGACATCCCCGAGGGCTGGTCCGAATTAAAGGTTTGCTCCTGCCCGAATGCAAGCAGTTTGCCGGTTATTAAAAAAGTAGTGGCGGTTAAATTGTATCCGTTGGAAAACACTTCCTCTACCCGGTAACGGGTATGTGTTGTTCTTTCGCTGTAAAAACTCATCTGAGTTTCATGTACATGCAGTGTGGTGTTGTTTTTTTGCTCCTGTACTACTTCAAATTTTTTTTGAAGATAGTAGTTCAGTTGCTGTGCATGCAGGGTAACTGCAGCAGGCATACTTATAAGCAATATGGTCAGGATTTTCCGCATGAAGTATTGTATAGGAATTACCAGCTGCCACCGGCGCCACCGCCGCCACTGCTACCTCCGCCAAAGCCGCCAAATCC
>JAQTZD010000014.1:0-36245 GCA_028687975.1 Sediminibacterium sp. | reverse complement strand
CCAAATCCGCCGCCACCTCCACCGAAGCCACCGCGTCCGCGATGTCCTCCGCCCAGCAGGGAAGTCCAGAACATGGCTTCTGCCACATCACCAACCCCTCTGCGGCTCATCATACCACCACCTCTGCCACCGCCTCCGCGGCCAACAACAAGGAACAGCACAATGATCAGGATAATCAGGAAAGTAACAATGGGTTTGCCGCTACCGGTAGGTTTCTTTTCGCGCTTTACTTTGTATTCACCAACAGCGGCCTTGGATAAGGCATCCACCGCGTTGTTGATGCCCCTGAAATAATTCTGCTCCCGGAATGCAGGCACAATTTCGTTTCGGTATATGCTGGAAGCCGTAACATCCGGAATAGCTCCTTCCAGACCATAACCCACCTCAATCCGGACTTTCCGGTCGTCGATGGCAGCCAGGATCAGTACGCCGTTGTTGGTCTTCTTGTTTCCGATACCCCAGTCTCTGAATAGCTTGTTGGCATATTCTTCTATCGGATAATCATTGAGTGTTTTGATCAACACCACTGCAATCTGGTTGGAGGTGCTGTCGTCCAGCGCCACCAGCTTCTGTTCCAGAATGGCTACCTGCTCTGGAGACAGGACTCCGGCAACATCATTCACCAGCCGGGGCGGATTGGGCTTGGGCAAAATATTTTGCGCCCCGGCCGCAATCAGGCTCAATGAAAACAAGAATATGAAAACTAGTTTCTTCATGAATTGCTGTTAACAAAGCCCCTTCTGGTTTACGAAGGGGCTTTGTAGTTATTTTCCAAAAACAATATCGTCCGATAATTCATTTTTATCCCCTGCTGCATCATAAGGAAAATGCGTAACCAGGGCCTCACCGATATCCCGGATGATGTGGACGATTCCGTCTACAAAATGTTGCTGATTGAATTCGCTGATGATCACAGCTACTTCTTTGTTCCAAAATTCGTCTCCTACCCGCTGGTGTATTCCCTCATCACCCCATACAGCAAGCTGACGGTCTTCCATGGCCAGGTATATCAGCACCCCGTTGCGGGCTTCTGTCTGGTCCATTTTCAGTTGAAAAAAAACTGCTTTTGCCCGGTGAACAGGGTTCACCAGTTTGCATTTTCCTTCCACATACACCCTTATTTCACCACTGGTACGTTGCTCGGCCCTCCGGATAGCTTCCACGATGGCCTGGTTTTCCTCCAGGGAGAAATACGATTTAGGAGATTTTTTGAATATTCCGAACATGCAGGATTTTTAGAATTGTACTTCAGGTGCTTTCTCGGAACCGGCTTCGGCCTTAAATCCTTCTTTTACCTTAAATCCGGTAATACCTGCCAGAATGTTCATTGGAAAAGACCTTGCTTTTACATTGTAATCTGCCACTGCAGCGTTGAAATCATTTCTGGAAACCTTGATCCGGTTCTCTGTTCCCTCCAGCTGTGCCTGTAATCCACGGAATGCATCGTTGGCGCGCAGGTTAGGATAATTTTCGGTAACCATCAGCAAACGTCCGAGTGCCTGAGACAATTGTCCCTGAGCAGCCTGAAATTCCTGGAGTTTCTCAGGAGAGAGGTCCTTAGGGTCCAGTTTAAGCTGCGTGGCGCTTGCTCTGGCCTTAACCACATTATCGAGTGTAGTTTGCTCAAAATTGGCTTCTCCTTTTACAGTGTTTACGAGGTTGGGAATCAGGTCTGCCCGGCGCTGGTAATCGCTCTGCACGTTGTTCCAGGACTGAGATACTTTTTCATCCAGCTTCACCAATCCATTATATCCGTTGCAGCCCATTCCTCCTACTAAAAGGATCAATCCGGCAATGACAATCAGGGTAATGTTTTTCGTACTCATAATTTGTTTTTATTTAATGTAAGTTAATTGTTTGTTTTACTTACCAGCATAAAATTACAAATCAGATGCCATTATTTTTTTATGGCATTATGGCACTTAAGCACCCCCACAAACCGAATTTCACCTATTTTTGCCCCGAAATTTAAAATTCCAGAAACATTAGGCTATGTCAGTACTCGTAAATAAACACTCAAAAATCCTGGTTCAGGGTTTTACCGGAACAGAAGGTACCTTCCATGCTACTCAAATGATTGAATATGGAACCAATGTAGTTGGTGGCGTTACACCCAACAAAGGTGGTACTACCCACCTGGACAAACCAGTGTTTAACACCGTTGCCGACGCGGTAAAGCAGACAGGTGCTGATGTAAGCATCATTTTTGTTCCACCGGCATTTGCAGCAGATGCCATTATGGAAGCAGCTGAAGCAGGTATTGGCCTGGTGGTATGTATCACCGAAGGTATTCCTGTTCAGGACATGGTGAAAGTGAAAAACTATCTCCAGGGTACCAACACCCGTTTGGTAGGTCCTAACTGCCCCGGTGTAATCACTGCAGGTGAAGCCAAAGTAGGCATCATGCCAGGTTTTATTTTCAAGCCAGGAAAAATTGGTATCGTATCTAAAAGCGGAACCCTTACTTACGAAGCTGCCGATCAGGTAGTAAAAGCAGGATTGGGTATCAGCACAGCCATTGGTATTGGCGGCGACCCGATCATTGGTACTACCACCAAAGAAGCAGTTGAACTGCTGATGAACGATCCTGAAACAGAAGGCATCATCATGATTGGTGAAATTGGCGGAAGCATGGAAGCAGATGCTGCCCGTTGGATCAAAGACAACAAAACCAAACCGGTAGTAGGATTTATTGCCGGTCAAACAGCGCCTCCCGGAAGAAGAATGGGCCACGCCGGTGCCATCATCGGAGGAGCAGACGATACTGCAGCTGCTAAAATGAAGATCATGGCAGAATGTGGCATCAACGTAGTTGCCAGCCCGGCTGATATTGGTATCACCATGGCTGCTGCACTGAAGAAATAATACATCAATCATCCGATAGAAATCCCGAAGCAGCAACTTCGGGATTTTTTTGTGCCTATTGGCTTGTTAAAACAAGATAAGTGGAAAGGCACACACAACAAATAAGGTTAATTTTACCTATATATTTTTGAAATGAGAACATTGCTTTTTATATTGCTATTGCTGTGTGGCTTTTCTACAACAGCACAGGTTCCCGGTTTTTCCTACGCATCAAAATGGGCGGAAATTGATACCCTGATCATTGCCAGGGACCTGCCTCGGTCTGCACTTACAGAAGTGAATAAATTATACGAGCGTGCCAAACGCGAAAAGCAAGTTGATCAGGCCATCAAGTGTCTGCTCTATTCTTTAAGCATCGAAGAAAAAACAGGTGCTACGGAAATTGGTTCGCAGGTACAGCAGCTTAAAAAAGAACTGGGCCAGACTGCAGGAACTGCAGAAGCTTCCATCCTGCATATTTTACTGGCTGAAAAATACGAACGTATTTTTCAGGATCAGCGCTGGACCATTTTGGGCAGAAAAGCAACCACTGCAACCGATAAAACCGACATCCAAACCTGGAGTGGAAAAGATTTTGAACAGGCCATCGAAGCGCATTACAGCGCAGCCCTGCAACAGCCCAACCTGCTCTATGCTGTTCCGTTGAACCAGCTGAATGCACTTGTACTAAAAGGAAATGATACAACCGGTGTTTTTAAAAATAATTTACTGGACCTCCTGGCTACGGAAGCACTGGAATATTACAAGAGCAATGAAAGCTACAGCAGCACTGCGTTTTATCAAAAGCCCCTCAGCAACCCCGCTGTGCTAAGTCCTGCTGCTGTTTTTATGCGTACGCAATTCAATGCAACAGAAACCGGTGAAGCCAATTTCAAGACTATTGGTCTTTACCAGCTTCTACTGCAACTGCACGCGCAGGCCGGCAACCGCAACATGATGGCCCGCTATGATGCAGACCGGATTGAGTGGGCCAACAAGAACTCGCAATTTGCCAACAAAACAATGGCTTATCGTTCCGCATTAAACCAGTTGCTGCAATACAACAACAACACTATTTCTGCGAGAGCTTTGTACCTGCAGGCAGCATTGGAAGTGGATCTGGGTTCCACCTACGCACCTTTTGGCGATACCACAAACCGCTTTGCAATGAATAGCGCGTTGAAGATCATCGGGGAAGCCAAACAATTGCTCGGCAAAACAACCTGGGAACAAAACGGCTTTCATCGCCTGTATCAGCAAATCAACAAAGTATTCCTGAGTGGCAAAATAGAAAAAACCAATCTTCCGGATCAACCCTTTCGGGCACTGATCAGTTACCAGAACCTCGATACCGTATATGCCAGAATTTACAAATTCAATTCCAGGGAATTTCTCCGGTATAATTATTTGACGGACTATGAAAAAATCATTGCAGGCAACCAGGCGGCAGATAGTTTTGTACAAGCATTGCCCCGCACCGGCGACCATCAGCAACATGCGGTGGAAATTAAAATAGCCGGATTATCGCAGGGCGATTATTATATTGTTTTCAGTTCCGGAAAGGATTTCACCCGTTCCCGGAATGCCATCTCTACCAGTCATTTTACCGTTTCCGATTTAACCTATTTCACAGATGGAAATCGTTTTTTTGTAAGAGACCTCTATTCCGGAAAACCCGTTGTTTCGGCAGATGTAACCATCTATACCAATAATTACCAGAGTAATCTCTCCAACAACAAAAGATTTAAAACGCTGCAATTGCACAGCAGGGTAAAAACAGATCGTAACGGAAGTTTCAGCATTGCCAATCCCGGCAATTCCTACAACAACTATGTGCTGGAAATCCAAAGCAATAAAAAAATATTGATTGCAGAAACGGATGAAATGAACCTCTACCGTTATCCCAGCTTGCTGAGCAACAAGGAAAAAAAGCAGGTTGAATATGAAAAGGAAAACAGCAGGATGTTCTTTTTTACAGACCGTGCTGTTTACCGTCCGGGGCAGCAGATGCAATTCAAGGGCATTGCAGTTACCAAAGATTACAATACCCAAAAAAGCAAGCTGATCCACAGCGGAACGCCTGTAGTGGTTCGTTTGAGGAATGCCAACCAACAGTTGATTGATTCGGTTCGCTGTTCCCTGAACGAATTTGGTTCCATTACCGGAGGTTTTCGTTTACCCGAAACCGGTTTAACCGGAAGATGGTATATAGAAGCCGATGGATTTTATGGATCCCGGTTTTCTTTCAGAATGGAAGAATACAAACGGCCCGACCTTACCGTGGTGATGAACCGGATGAAGCCTGCCTACCATATTTCGGACAGCATCCGGATCGGAGGCCAGACAAAAGCAAATGCAGGCAACGCTGTTGGCAATACCCGCATTTCCTACACCATTACAGCATCTGTTTACTTTACCGGCAGAACCAATTATTATCCGGAAAGGCTGCCCAATATCCCCCCGATTACCGGAGAAACCCGTTCGGATGCAAAGGGCAACTTTGAGATTCCCTTCACGCCAGACAGTTCAGACAGGCAATATGCAATAGAAGTTACGGCCACCGACAACAATGGCAGAGCCGCAACGCAACGCGCCCGTTTTTTTGTGGCCACGAAGGAAATGGAACAACGCTACAAGTATCCGGTTACAGTAAACAAAAACAGCTTTACTGCAATAACGGCAGATACCACAGATGCATTTGGGAATACTTACAATTCCAAAGTAATTATTCGATTGTATAAAGCCATTACTCCGAACAGGCTTATCCGTAAGCGTTTGTGGCAGCGGCCGGACCAGTTTGTATTTTCTGAAGCTGAATTTACAGCTGCCTTCCCCAACGACGAATACAGCAACGAATCGGAATACAGTTCCTGGAATTTAACTCCGCTTGTACAAAAAGACAGTATCCTCTATACAAACAACAACAAAACGGTTGCATTCACACCCGGTCAGATAGAAGCCGGATTGTATAAATATGAAACCAGGGCCTTTGATGCTGCAGGACATTGCCTGTTAGTAAGCCAGTATGTGCTGGTGTACGACCAGGCGGGGAAACAATTGCCCTTCCCCTCCTATCAGCTCACCGGCAGCAGCAATATAGAAGTGTTTCCCGGAGATACAGCCAGCCTCTTGAATTACAGCAGCCTGAACAAACGATATATTACCCGCAAAATAAAAGCAGAATCCGATACCGGTGAACAGGTATACCAGCAGTTGCAGGCAGACGGCAATGCTGTACTGAATATCCCCATCACCGAAAAACACCGGGGCAGGCTGATTGTTACAGATGCATTTGTTGCTGCTGGAAGATGTTATACCTGGCAATACATGGTGGAGGTTCCATGGAACAACAAAAAACTGCAGGTGAACTATACCAGTTTCAGGAAAGAATCCGAGCCGGGCAGCAAAGAAACCTGGACCATTGAAGTATTGAACCATGCAGGAAAGCCTACTGAAGCAGAACTGCTCAGTGCCATGTACGATGCCAGCCTGGATGTAATTGCTCCGCAAAAATGGAATGTACCTCAGCTATGGGGATCCAACAACTGGATGAATCAATTTGGCAGCAGACAATTTGAAATTGCAGAGAGCATCGACAGGAGCGCATCCGATACCTGCGTGGATGAATTTTATTTTACCAGGGATCTGCTGGCCACGAGTGGAAACGATTTTCTGAACTACAGCGGAATGAACAACAATCCGACCATTTTCTCTGATGTCTGGATCAACAATTGTAACCCCTTTTCCTCCGGCCCTAAGCAGGAATTGTACGAAAAGGTTTTTGCCATGCCCGCTGCTCCGGAATTGCGTTCCGCTATTACTACAAAGCAGGAATTGCACGAAAAGGTTTTTGCCATGCCCGCTGCTCCGGAATTGCGTTCCGCTATTACTACAAACATGAAAATCAGGGGAAACAGTGGTGCTGTTAAGGATGAAGCAGCTGCCGGAGAAATCGATGCAACAGAAGAAGTTCAGATCAGAAAGAATCTGAATGAGACTGCCTTTTTTCTGCCGCAATTGTTGCCCGACAGCAGCGGAAAGATTCGCTTCAGTTTTAGTTTGCCCGAAGCAGTCACTACCTGGAAATGGATGAGCCTGGCCCATACCAAGGACCTGGCATTCGGCAGCAATACAACAACCATGATCACGCGCAAAAAAATCATGGTGCAGCCCAATGCACCTCGTTTCCTGCGTGAAGGAGATCATATGGAATTCAGCACCCGGATTGCCAATACCAGCACCGAAGAGTTAAGTGGTGTGGTTACGCTGGAATTACTGGATGCCACTACCAATCGTTCTGTAGATGGTTGGTTTCAGAATATTTTTCCACTGCAGCATTTCACGGCCGGTGCAGGCGAATCGATGGTGATTCGTTTCCCGATCGACATTCCGTTCAGCTTTAATAAGCCGCTGACCTGGCGGGTGATTGCAAAGGCTGGCAATTACAGCGATGGCGAAGAACAAACTGTTCCCGTACTCACCAACAGGCAATTGGTAACAGAAACCCTTCCATTGTATTTACCCAACGACACTACGCAGCAATTCCGTTTCAACAAGCTGATGCAACACAACAGTGAAGGAGCCACCAACCAGTCTTTTTCAGTAGAATATACGGTTAACCCTTTATGGAATGCCGTGATGGCCATCCCTGCCATCCCCGGACCTACTGCGGAATCGGCCCTGCAACTGTTCCATCAACTCTACGCCGCAGAACTGGGAAAATATATCCTGCAGAGAAGCCCTGTTATCCGGAATGTATTGAATGCGCTGAACAAAGACAGCGTTTCATTACAAAGCAACCTGGAAAAAAACACAGCGCTGAAACAATTGCTGCTCGAAGAAACGCCATGGGTATTTGCAGCCGCCAATGAAACACAGCAAATGCAACAGTTGGCCAGGTTCTTCCAGCGCAACAACGATTTTCCTATGGCTGAATGGCTCAGCAAAATGGAAGCCCTCCAATTGCCCAATGGTGCATTTTCCTGGATGAAAAACGGGCCGGAAGACCGCTACATTACGCAAGAAATTCTAACAGGTATTGGCCGTTTGAAAAAACTGGGCGCCATTGGCACAGATGTAGCCATACAACTAAAACCCATGCTGTTGAAAGCTTTGAGCTACACAGATGCGGCCATCAGCAAAGATTACGACGATATCATTCAGGCAAAATCGGCGGCAGCCATAGCTCCCGTACAGGTCCGCCAGATAGAATACCTGTACATGCGCAGCTTCTTCAGCGATATTGCCATCAGCGATACCAATGCGTACCGGTTCTTTTACAACCGCAGTAAAACAGGATGGCAAAAACAAAACAGCTATACCAAGGCAATGCTTGCTTTGATTGCCTTCCGTAACAACAACGAAGAGTGGGCTGTGCAGCAAATAGTTCCCTCCTTGCTCGAAAACAGCATCCGGGACGCCCGGAAAGGCATGTTCTGGAAAACCTCTTATACCAATTCCTGGTTTGAATCTCCGATAACACACCAGAGTATGCTGATCAGTTGCTTTGAAGAAATCAATCTGAAGGAAAAGAAATACACGGCTGCCATTGATGCCATGCGCACCTGGCTGTTGCTGAACAAGCAAACCAACAATTGGGAAACAGCTATTGCCACTGCAGATGCCTGTTATGCCCTGTTGCTGAATGGCAGCAACTGGCTGAACAACAAAAGAACAGTACAGATTGATCTGGGCAGGCACAGTATCAACAGCGCTTCCCAGAAAACCATGGCCGGTAGCGGGTACCTGAAAGTGAATCTGAATCCGGAAACCATTGTTCCTGAAATGGGCAATATCCGGGTTAAGGTAAGCTCCGGTTTGCAGGCCGCATCGGCGCAACCTTCTTACGGAGGTGTTTACTGGCAATACTTCGAAGAGCTGAGTAATATAACAGCCGACACCAGTAAGCTTCCGCTTTCTGTACAGAAGGCTTTGTTCCGCGAACAAACAACCGCTTCCGGCTCCGTACTGGTTCCTATCCGCGAGGAAGAAGAAATTGGCATCGGCGACAAAATCGTGGTACAGTTAACACTCAGATCGGACCGCGATATGGAATATGTTCATCTGAAAGATATGCGTGCTGCTTCCATGGAACCATTGCACCGGATCAGCACCTATCACTGGCAGGAAGGACTGGGTTATTATGAAAGTACCAGAGATACCAGGTCCGACTTTTTCGTCGGATATTTGCCCAAAGGAACCTACCTCTTCCGTTATGAAACAACGGCAACACATGCGGGCAGGTTCTCGGCAGGCATTGCAACGGTACAAAGTATGTATGCACCGGAATTCAGCAGCCATTCGGCCGGCATAACTATTCGGATCAAAGAATAAACAAAGCAGGATGATAGATTATATTATAGTGGGTCAGGGACTTTGCGGAACCTTTATGAGCTGGAACCTGATGAAGGCAGGAAAACAGGTGTTGGTAATTGATGAATCTAACCCTTACTCCGCAAGCAAGGTAGCCAGTGGTGTCATTAACCCTGTTACCGGAAGAAGAATTGTACGTACCTGGGAAATTGAAAAGCTGATGCCCTTTGCAGTACAGGCCTACACCGATTTGGGCAATGAACTGGAATTACCGCTGATCCGGCAATGCAATATTCTCGACTTTCATTCCACGCCGCAGATGAAACTGGCATTTGAAGAACGCCTGCCGGTTGAAGAGGAATACCTGCGCATTCCGGAGAACAGCGATCAATGGTGGAATTATTTTCATCCGGCCTTTGGTGTGGGTGAAATCAATCCCTGCTGGCTGATCGATCTGCATGCCATGCTGGAGGGATGGAGAAAAAAACTGATGGCCAACAATGCATTGCTCGATGAACGTTTTGAACTGCAGGGTTGTGAGATTGGCCCCGATCAGGTAAGCTACAATGGCATCCGGGCAGCTAAGATTATATTCTGTGATGGTACGGCAGGATTCAACAATCCTTATTTTCATTTACTGCCCTATGCAAGAAACAAGGGGCAGGCTATTTTTGCTTCCATCCCCGATCTTCCGCCCAACCATATTTACAAGCAGGGAATCAATGTTGTTCCGTGGAAGAATGATCTGTTCTGGATCGGCTCCACCTACGAATGGAATTTCACCCACCTGAATCCCGATTCAGATTTCAGGGAAAAAGTAGAAATACAACTGAAGCGATGGCTCAAACTTCCTTATACCATTGTGGATCATCAGGCATCGGAACGTCCGGCCAATATGGAACGACGCCCCTTTGTAGGATTGCATCCCGTGCATGGTACTGTTGGATTGCTGAACGGCATGGGCACCAAGGGTTGCAGCCTCTCTCCTTATTTTGCTGCCGAATTCACTGCATACCTGTTACAGGGAACGCCCATTCATCCACATGCGGATGTGCAGCGTTTTCGTAAGATTTTAAGCAGATAATTTCTTACAAAAATTTAATATTGCGCTTTACCAGCTAAACTGCCCCATGCCCCATTCTGCCGAAGAGGTACACGATCTGAGGATATTGCCTGAACCCACCGATTCAGAAGATCAGTACATCATACCATTGCAATACAGAAAAATGGAAAACCTCCATATTGTTTTCTGGCTGTTCAAAGATGTTGCCTGGTGCATGGGATTGAGCTGGCTGGGCATCACAATGATTGTTCCTACCCTGATCATTTCAATGATCATTGCCTACAGAACCAGGGAATACATGTCGGAGCTTTGCCACAACCTGGCAATCACTGTATGGATTTCTGCCAATTCTTACTGGATGGTATCGGAGTTCCTGCATTTCGACAACAGGGTTATAACAGGTGAAATTACGTTCAAACACCTGGCACTGATTCCTTTTATTGCGGGGATATTGATATTGGGATTCTATTACCTGATCTGGAAACCCCGGCACCGGAACGAAGCTTAAACAAATAAGCCCCACTCGTCTTCATAGGCGTCTTTCTGAAAAGTAGACACCCATTGTTTAAAGAGTTCCCTGAACTTGGCCAGGGCCTCTTCTATCACTTTTTTATGCCCTTCATCGGCCCAGCCCATGAGTACGGCAAAGCCCATCTGTTCAGTCAACTGCTTGCAATTGGTTCGGATAATAGAAGCATTCTCCATTTTAAGCACATACAAATCCATGCTGATGGCGCCAATGATCTTGGGCGCAACAATCATGGCATTTTCATAAATCAGCGCCTTGGTAGAAGCCGGATGATTTTCTTCTCCATCGTCGGCCAGGTTTTCGGCAAATGCAATAACGAGCCCGAAGACCTCCCGCCATTGTTTGTACATGGCTTTGGCAATGGCCCTGGCCGGACCTCTGCGCCACTCCTCACCGGCTTCGTCCGGACCAACCTTATAGCGGCTGTCGTCCCACTCGGGCAAAAAATTCAGGTCGTTTAAATCCATCAGTTGAAGATAATACAAGTATGGGGTATTGCCATGCTACTGCATTTCAATCTTTAAAAACCGGGCCGTATGGCTGATTTTATTTTTAATCAGCGCTTCGGGAGTGCCTTCGAATAAAATGGTTCCTCCTCCGTCTCCGCCTTCGGGACCCAGGTCGATGATGTGATCTGCCACTTTCACCACGTCGAGGTTGTGCTCGATCACAAGTACGGTATTTCCCCGGTCCACCAGTTTATTCAACACATCCAGCAAATGCTGTATGTCCTGAAAATGAAGACCGGTGGTGGGTTCATCCAGAATATAAAAGGTTTTACCGGTGTCTTTTTTACCCAGCTCTGTGGCCAGTTTTACCCTTTGTGCCTCACCTCCGCTCAGTGTTACGGCAGACTGTCCTAACGTAATATAGCCCAGCCCCACTTCCTGCAGCACTTTTATTTTACGGTAAAGAAAAGGTACCGGCTGAAAAAATTCGCAGGCATCTTCTACGGTCATATTGAGTACATCGCTGATCGATTTTCCTTTATAGCGGATCTCCAATGTTTCGCGGTTGTATCGTTTCCCATTGCATTTTTCGCAGTTCACATATACATCGGGCAGAAAATTCATTTCGATGGTACGCATACCACCACCTTCACATACATCGCAGCGACCACCTTTTACATTAAAGGAAAAACGGCCTGCATTGTATCCGCGGATTTTGGCTTCCGGAATAGCAGCAAACAGGGTTCTGATTTCGGTAAAGAAACCGCAGTAAGTGGCCGGATTGCTCCGGGGTGTTCTGCCAATCGGAGACTGATCAATCTCAATCACTTTATCTATATGCTCCAGTCCTTTTACCGATTTAAAAGGCATGGGATTGGTTTTGCTGTTGTAGCAGTGTTTGGAAAGGATCGGGTACAGTGTTTCATTGATCAGGGTAGATTTTCCACTGCCGCTTACCCCACTCACCACCAATAATTTTCCCAAAGGAAACTCTACATCCACATTGCGGAGGTTATTACCCGATGCGCCTTTCAGTACCAGGCTTTTGCCATTGCCCTTTCTTCGTTCTTTGGGAACAGCAATGGATTTGGTTCCGTTGAGGTATTGCGCCGTATCCGAATTGCTTCTCAACACTTCCTGCGGTGTACCGGCTGCAACTATATGACCTCCATAACTTCCTGCCCTGGGTCCGATATCTACCAGGTGATCTGCGGCCATCATGATGTCTTTATCATGCTCTACCACCAACACGCTGTTGCCGATGTTGCGCAGGTTCTGCAATGCATGAATCAGTTGCTGGTTGTCGCGCTGGTGCAAACCAATGGAAGGTTCGTCCAGAATATAGGTGATACCCTGCAACTGCGAGCCGATTTGGGTAGCCAGGCGAATGCGCTGAGACTCGCCACCGCTCAGCGAACGCGAGGGCCGGTTGAGCGATAAATAAGTAAGCCCTACATCCAGGAGGAATTGCAATCGTTCCCTGATCTCCTTCAGGATATCTTTGGCAATGATGTTTTGCTTTTTCTCCAACCTTTTTTCAATGCCATTGAACCATTGATGCAGCTTGCTGAGATTCAGCTCACTGATTTCCGCAATATTCTTTTCATCTATTTTGAACCAGAGACTTTCCTTTTTCAGTCTTTGCCCTTCACAGGAAGCACAGGTTTTCAACTCCATGAATTGTTCTACCCATTCGCGCATACCGTCGCTGCTTACACCCGAGAACCAGCGCTTCAGCATGGGAATGATTCCTTCAAATACGCCATCGTAGGGCTGGGCACCGGCATATTCTTCGGGATCCTCCAGTTCCAGTGAGCCACCTTCGGGATTACCATAGAGCAATATATTCAGTGAGGCAGCACTCAGTTCTTTGATGGGCTTGCTCAAACTGATTTTGTGTTTCTTAGACAATGCTTCCACATTGCGGTACATATATGCATCGCGCTGTTCTCCCAAAGGAACTATACCACCCTCCTGTACCGATTTATCGGGGTCCGGAACAATGGCGTTGAGATCGATGGTATATACATTGCCCAATCCTTTACAAACAGGACAAGCACCATAAGGTGAGTTGAAAGAAAATGCATTGGGAGAAGGTTCCTCGTAACTGATTCCGGTGGTCTCGCACATCAGTTGCTTGGAGTACTGCACAATTTTACCTGTATCGTTCAACAACAGGAACAACAGGTCTTTCCCCATTTTAAGGGTTTGCTGCACACTCTGGCTCAGGCGAACCTTCATATTGGGTGTAACCTGTAAGCGGTCGATCACCACTTCAATATCGTGTATCTTGTATCGGTCTACCTGCAGCTTGGGTGTAAGGTCCATGACTTCGCCGTCTACCCTTACTTTCAGAAAACCTTTTTTTCGGATGTCTTCGAAGAGTTCGCGGTAATGACCTTTCCGGCCGCGTACCAGCGGCGCCAGCAGGCTGATTTTTTTTCCGCCATACCGGGTAAAAATATTTTCTACAATTTCCTCCTCGCTGAACTTCACCATTTTTTTTCCGGTGTTGTAGCTGTAGGCCTCACCAATGCGGGCGTACAGGAGCCGAAGAAAATCGTATACTTCCGTAACCGTTCCAACCGTGGACCGCGGATTTTTATTGGTTGTTTTCTGTTCAATGGAAATAACGGGAGACAGACCGGTAATTTTATCTACATCGGGCCGTTCCATATCGCCCATGAACTGACGGGCATAGGCGCTGAAACTTTCCATATACCTGCGCTGCCCCTCATTGTAAATAGTGTCGAATGCCAGTGAAGATTTACCACTTCCGCTTACACCGGTAAACACCACCATTTTATTCTTGGGAATGCGGATGTCGATGTTTTTCAGATTGTGTTCCCGCGCACCGAAAACTTCTATAAAGTCTTCTTCCTGCAGCGATGCAGCAACAGATGCATTTTGTTTTTTAGCCATACGATAGGTAAATATACAAACAGTGGGGAGGCTTATTTGTTGAAGAAAGGAATTATTTGATGAGAATTTTATTATTCTACAGATTTAGTAGACTAATATTTGGCCATTTCATTGTTTCTTCCTAGCTTTGCGTCAGTTCTTTAATATACTTATCAAGAAAGGCAGAGGGTCTTGGCCCTATGAAGCCTTGGCAACCCATACAGTTACTCAGCTGTATGAAGGTGCCAATTCCAGTCCTGTACTACAGGAGAAGATAAGTCAGAGTAAAAGCAAATAAATCATTACCTACTGGTAGATCATATTGAGCCCATCTGACTTTCAGCTGGGCTTTTTTATTGCCCCTGGATGCTGAACCAGGCGTTCCCGATCCCCTTCCAATCTTGAACAGTTGTTGAGAATTTTTACAACATTATTCATTATCTGTCTGCAGAACAGACAGAACCAAACTGTTTAACATGAACACAGCCACCGCATTGATTCACAGCATTCCGGTAGATCCGCTTACCGGCGCAGTTTCCGTACCCATTTACCAGACCTCTACTTTTGTGCAGGAGGCACCGGGCGTAAATCAGGGATACGATTATTCCAGAACCAACAATCCTACCAGGGCAACGCTGGAGAGCCTTGCAGCCGGGCTGGAAAAAGGGTCAACAGGTATTGCATTTGCCAGTGGTCTGGCAGCCATTGATGCCATTGCCAAACTCCTGCAAAGCGGAGATGAAATTGTTGCGGTAGACGATATCTACGGAGGTGCCTACCGTTTGTTTACACAGGTGTATGAAAAATTTGGCATCAAAGTTCATTTCACCGATACCAGTAACCCGGAGAACGTATTCAATGCCATTACGCCCAATACCAAACTGATCTGGCTGGAAACCCCTACCAATCCTACGCTTAAAATTTCTGATATAGCAGCCATTGCACAAATAGCAAAAGCATCTAATTGCCTGCTTTGTGTAGACAATACCTTTGCAACCCCTGTATTGCAGCAGCCGCTTACCCTCGGTGCAGACATTGTAGTACACAGCGCTACCAAGTACATGGGCGGGCACAGCGACCTGATTGCAGGCATAGTGGTTACAAAAGAGCCGGAACTGGGTGCCAGAATCAAATACCTGCAAAACGCCTGTGGCGCCATTCTGGGACCATTCGACAGCTGGCTGGTGATTCGCGGAATAGAAACACTGCACCTCAGAATAAAGCAACACTGCCGCAGCGCTTTGGAAATAGCACAGTTTCTACAAACACATCCTGCAGTAGATCAGGTGTACTATCCCGGACTGCCTGAGCATCCCAATCATGAAGTGGCCCGGAAACAGTCGGGCGGATTTGGCGGCATCGTTTCGTTCAGCTTAAAAAATAATACGGAGGCTGCCGCCGTATCGGTGGTCAGCAACACGAATTTGTTTAAACTGGCAGAAAGCCTGGGAGGCATCAAGAGCCTGATTTCACACCCAGCCAATATGACCCATAAATCCATCCCTGCCGAAACAAGAAGGGCAGCCGGGGTTTCGGACAGCCTAATCCGCCTTTCCATAGGACTGGAAGATGCGGCCGATCTGATCAGCGATCTGCAAGAAGTATTAAACAAACAAGTAAACGACAACAAACATCATTTTCAACAAGTATCAACAACAACGATCTAAACATGGAAGCACACAAACAACTCACCATAGGATTATTTGGTTTTGGAGTGGTAGGAGAAGGGTTGTACAAAGTATTACAGCAAACCCCCTCGCTGAAAGCCTCAATCAAAAAAGTATGTATCAAGAACCCGGAGAAAAAAAGAAATGCACCGGCCAATTTATTCACCACCAATAAAAGCGATTTACTCAACGATCCGGAAATCAATGTGATTGTAGAAGTGATCGACGATTCTGTAGCTGCGTTCGATATTGTACAAACCGCACTAAGAAATGGGAAATCGGTGGTGAGCGCCAGCAAAAAAATGATCGCCGAAAACCTGCTGGCTATTTTACAATTGCAGGAAGAAACAGGTCAGTCTTTCTTATGTGAATCTGCAGCCTGCGCTTCTATTCCGGTAATCCGGAACCTGGAGGAATACTACGACAACGACCTGCTGCACTCCATCAAAGCCATTGTAAATGGTTCCACCAATTTCATCCTCACCAAAATGTTCGAGGACAAACTGAGTTTTTCAGAAGCACTGCTCCTGGCACAACAGCTTGGCTTTGCCGAGAGCAACCCCAAACTGGATGTGGAAGGATTTGATGCCCTGAACAAATGGACCATCCTGCTGAACCACGCATATGGCATTGTTGCCCATCCCGCTGATATCCTGTTTACCGGTATTCAGAATGTACAGGGCAGTGATGCCGGTGTGGCCAAAGAAAAAAGCTACGATATCAAGCTGATTGCACAGGCCAAAAAACTGAAGAACGGAAAAGTGGCAGCATTTGTATTACCACAATTTGTAGAACTCACCGATCCCCTCTCCTTTGTAAAGAACGAATACAACGGTGTAGTGATAGAGAGTGGCTTTGCCGACAAGCAGTTTTTTTATGGCAAGGGTGCCGGCAGTTTTCCTACGGCTTCTGCTGTATTGAGCGATATTGCTGCGCTGCGATACAATTACCGGTACGAGTATAAAAAACTGTACCACCACAAACCCCATGTGCTCACCAACGACTATTACCTGAAAGTGTACCTGAGCTTCGACGACTGGAAATACATTCCGAGAGAAGAATTTGAATGGATAGAAGAATGGCATGCCCAGGCAGAAAGAAAATACCTGATCGGGGTATTGCATTGCGAAAAACTGGTTCATTCCAACTGGTGGAAAACGAACAACACTTCGCTGATCCTTACACCCGATCCGATCATCGACAACCTCGACATCATACACCTGAAAAAACGCAGCCTGGAACTGGCCGGCGTGGTATAAGTTTTCTTGTTTTTTCGTTGTACAAGAAACCCTGTTCTTTGGAGCAGGGTTTTCTTATTTACAGCGGGCCTAATGCCTATATTTGCCTTATAAAAAATAGTTGTGGAATTACTGAATACCGAATCTTTTAAAAGAGGCGTTTTACTAAGTTTAACAACCGGCCTTGTATTAATTGTGCTTTCTTATCTCGGCGGAAAAGAAGAACTGTTCTTGCTGCTGAACCACAATATGGGCGCCACAGCCGATTTCTTCTTTCATTATATTACTTACCTGGGAGATGGCATTATGTGGGTTCCTTTTGGCCTGCTGGTGCTGTATTTCAGAAGAAATATATTCCCGATAGTGCTCTTTTCCATCCTGATTTCTACCGCAGTTGTGCAATTTGGGAAACACTATGTGTTTGCCAATGAAGCAAGGCCCACTGCCGTTATTACCGATCAGGCGCTCGTGCACACGGTAGAAGGTGTGGAACTGCATAAATCCAACAGTTTCCCTTCGGGGCACAATACCACGGCCTTCAGTATTTATCTGCTGGCCTGCCTGGTATTCCGTGCAAGGTATTTCTGGTTGCCTGGTTTTTTCCTGACCTTGTTAACGGGTTATTCCAGGGTATACCTGGCACAGCATTTTCCATTGGATGCAGGGGCAGGTATGATAGCCGCCGTAATATCGGTGTACAGCGCCATGGCCATACAGGAAAAATGGTTCAGTAAATCCGGAGCTTAATCCTTCCACCTCCATTCACCGGCAATCTCCAGTGGTACTTTCAGGTTATTTTTTAACAGGAATGCTTTGGTTTCTTCATCGGAGAACTGCTTTGCCTTAATCTCTTTTGCATCGGCAATTCCGTAAAGCAGCATGGCTCCGTTGCGAACCGTGCTTTTGATTCCTTTTTCATCCACCAGTTTAAAATCATCGCAGTCCGCATGATAACAGGGTCCTGCATTGTTGGGCAATTTACCTTCTGCGCCACCACCGGTGGGTATACCCTGCAACATAAAGGGCTGGTGATCGCTGTGCAATCCGGCGCCAACCCTGAAGGAGTTTTTATAACTGGTATCATAAGCGAGTGCATGTGCGCCAATGGCCGTAAAAAGTTCTCTGCTTTCTTCTGCAGTGGTGGAAAACCCTTTAGGATCATTGGTCATATCATAATTGAGCATATAGCGCAACTGGCGGATGCTTTGATCTTTTACCGCTTCATCTACATAGGCCCTGGAACCCAGCAATCCTTCTTCTTCGCCCATGAACAGAATGAACTCCACCGTACGTGCCGGACGAAGTTTCAGTGCCTGAAAAGTTCTGGCCATATCGATCACCGCAAATGAGCCAATGCCATTGTCGATGGCTCCGGTAGCAAGATCCCAACTGTCGAGGTGACCGCCTACCACTACTTTCTCCTGAGGTATCGATTTGCCTTTGATGGTGGCAATCACGTTCCGGGCTTTGATGAGGCCGGAAAAGTTGGTCATATTGATCGATGCAACTTGTTTGGCTGCAGCCATTTGCTCTTTGAGTTTCATACCATCTTCCTTACCAATGCACACCGCCGGTATCGGAATCAGTTTTCCGGTTACGGATGCAGTACCCGTCAACAGAATTCCTCCTGTTGCCGTATTGATGATGATGATGCCTTTTGCACCGTATTTGGTAGCCAGTGCGGTTTTCTCAGACCGGTGCAGGCTCTTGGTACCGGGTTTGGAACCTGGTAACACACCCAGGTATACAACCGCAATTTTACCTTCTGCTTTCCCGGGATTCGTGAGGTAGTCTTCTTCCAGTCCATTGCCCATGTCGGCCAGTTCCAGCTGAACCGATGCCTGTACCGGAGAATGGGCCAGTGATACTGATTTAACGGGCTGCATGGCAGATGCATTGGAACCGATCTTTACAGACAGTTCTCCCCTGCTCCAGCTTTCCACTTCAAATGGCTGGTACCGAACATCTTTAAATCCATAAGACTTCAGCAGATTGTATGCGAACTCCTCCGCTTTCTTTCCATTCTCCGAACCGGTTAAGCGGTGCCCAATGGTTTCAGTAGCAGTTTTAAGACTGCTGTAGGCTTTGGAATTGTTTTGTATTTCTGTATTCATCTTATTGAATACAGTTTTCCAATCGGGTTGATCCTGTGCCTGAACGGCAGCACCTAAAACCAATCCGGCAACAACAGAAAGAAGACGTTTGCTCATGTGTAATGAATGATGCGGACCTTACAGTTGATTTTTTAAAGTCCAGTTAGCATAAAAATTCCTGAGTGTAAAATAAGCTTTCTTTTTCTTTCCGTCACCGGTCATCAGTCCTTTTCTGTTCCACCCATCCTGCACACCGGGCAGCAGCCGTTTGGGGGAACGGAAATCTGCCAGAATCCAGGGGCTCATTCCCCGTACACCGGGTATCTTCATGATCATTTTCAGGTTCTGTTCGTAAAGATATTCCTGGTATTCCTCCGTCCATCGCTCTTCTCTGGTTCCATGCAGTCCGTATTTGGCATCCCCGCCAAACTCAGAAATCACTACCGGCTTATGGTACCCTATTTCCCATTTCATATCGGGTGCATCTTTCAGGGATCCGCCATACCATCCGGTGTACTGATTAAAAGCAACAATATCCAGGTGCATGCCAATTGAATCGTTCACAATATGTACGCCGTTGCTATCGGTATGCTGCTCCAGCGCAGCGCTCACCAGCCGGGTGCCATCCTGAATCCTGGCCTGCCGGATCAGTTGCAGCAAAAAAGCATTTCGTACCGAAGTGGGCGGCGTTTCATTGGCTACAGACCAGATAATAACGGATGCCCTGTTTTTATCCCTGCTGATCATTTCGGATAATTGTGCACTGGCATTCTGCAATACGCGGGAATTGGAGAAATCAATGGTCCAGTAAACAGGAATCTCATCCCATACCATCATGCCCATGCTATCTGCCACTTGTACCATGTATTCGTTGTGGGGATAATGCGCCAGCCTTACATAATTACAGCCAAGTTGTTTTGCGCGGTGCAATAACTCAACAGCTTCTGCCTTGCTGTTGGCCCTGGAGCCTTTGTCGCTGTTTTCTTCATGCATAGAAATCCCTTTCAGCAAAACCGGTTTTCCGTTCAGTAAAATATCCTGTCCGGCAGTTTCAATGGTTCTGAAACCGATCCTGTCTTTTAGTGTTTCCCGGTCTGTACGAATGATACAATTGTATAAGACCGGCTGTTCCGGGCTCCAATAACGAATCTGATCCACATCAACTTCGAATACCGCTTTACCCGTTGAATCGGTTGCGGACTGTTTGCGCACACCCAGTTCGGGGATTTCGATCTCCACAGGGCTGTTGGATGCAAACCGGTTCAGTTGCACATAGCCGGTAATCCGGTGTGCATTTCTCTTTGCCAGTTGCACTGCATAATCCCGGATATAGATATCCGGCGTTTCAATCAGGGTTACATCCCGGGTAATGCCACCGTAATTAAACCAATCTGTATTGATTCCGGGAACTCCGTCTTTGATCCGCCGGTTGTCTGCTTTTACCACCAGAAAATTACTGTCGGCATTCAGGTAAGGCGTAATATCAAAATCGAAGGAGGTAAAGCCCCCTTCATGCATCCCGAGTTTATGACCGTTCAGGTAAACTTCTGCTTTGTAATTGACCGCACCGAAATGCAGCAGCAACCTGTTTCCTTTTTTCAGCACCGGATATTGAAAAGACTGTTTAAGCCAGATGGTTCCCTCATAATAAAATAGATTTTCTTTCTGCGAATTCCAGTCGCCGGGCACCTGCAATGTTGGTGACCGGTTGAAATCGTACTCTACCAGCTCCTGCTTATTCCTGGCATGATAATTATTATAGAACGCAGATGTGGAATTTTTATCCACCACATCGTAGGGCTGATAGCGGTAATTGTAATAGCCCGTTTCGTAAGAATCAACAATATAATGCCATTGCCCGTTCAATGTGCGGATATTTCTGTTGTACACATTCTGCAACGCAGACTGCGCCGGAAGCAGGGTGGGTAAAAAGCAAAAAAGGAATAATGACATTATTCCTTTTTTGATGATCGGTTGAATGCAATTCATGCAATAAATTTTTATTTCGTCCAGTTTACTTTGGCCGTTTTTACATCTCTGGAATTGGTACCAATCATGATCTGGAATTCTCCGGGTTCCCAGTCGTATTTCAAATCATAGTTGTAGAACTTGAGGTCTTCGGGAGTAAGGGCAAAAGACACGTCCATAGATTCACCTGCCTTCAGGCTGATTTTCTGGAAGCCTTTCAGTTCTTTCACCGGTCTTGTTACAGAGCCTACCAGGTCGCGGATATACAACTGTACTACTTCTTTGCCTTCCACATTACTGTTGTTGGTAACAGTAACGGTTGCAGTAAGGGTTTGATTTCCTTTCAGGCTGGCAGCGCTCAGTTTAAGCTCACTGTACTGGAAATTGGAATAGCTGAGTCCATATCCGAAAGGATACAATGGTTCGTTGGTAACGTCGAGGTAGTTGCTCTGGAATTTCTGGAACCATGGACCAGACAAAGGACGGCCCGTATTCTTATGGTTGTAGAACAAAGGAATCTGACCTACATTCTGCGGGAAGGTGGTAGACAGTTTACCAGATGGGTTCACATCACCGAACAAAACATCTGCAATGGCATAAGGCGCTTCACTTCCACCAAACCAAACATTTAAAATAGCAGGTACACGCTGATCTTCCCAGGTAAGTGTTAAAGGTCTTCCGGTAAACAATACCAGTACAACCGGCTTACCAGTTTTCAGCAGGGCATTCAATAATTTTTTCTGTACAGCAGGAATATCCAGGTTGGTTCTGCTGCTGCTCTCTCCGGTCATTTCTGCACTTTCACCCAGCGCAGCAACAATAACATCTGCCTGCTTTGCAACCTCCAGGGCTTCATTTAGGATCACCTCTTCCGGACGGTTGTCTCTTTTTAATGATTTGCCAAACATGCCTGCTCTTTCTTCAAAAGCAGCGTCCGCATCGAGGTTGGAACCCCGGGCATACATGATTTTTACCTGGTCGCCCACCACTTCTTTTAAACCGGTGAGTAAAGAAGTGGCTTTACTCAGGTTGGCAGCTACGCTCCAGGTTCCGCCCATATTTTCCTTGTTGTCTGCCAGTGGTCCGATCAGGGCAAGTGTACCGTTTTTTTTCAACGGCAATACCTTGTTCTGATTTTTCAGCAATACAAAACTCTGCGCAGCTGTGCTTCTGGCTTCTTTGCGGTTGGCAGCGGTAAACACTTCTGTCTTTGCCCTGTTTTCGTCTAAATAACGGTAAGGATCTTCGAACAGGCCCAGCTTGTACTTGGCTTCCAGAATTTTACGGCAGGCCGCATTGATTCTTTCCATGTTTACTTTGCCTTCTTTCAGTGATTGGGCAGTGGTATTCAACAATCCTTCGGATACCATATCCATGTCCAGACCTGCCATCAGCGCTTTGGCAGATACCGTCTGGTAATCCCCAATACCATGGGCAATCATCTCACTTACCCCGGTATAATCAGATACCACCAGTCCTTTAAAGCCCCACTGTTTTTTCAACAGATCTGTCAGCAGCCATTTGTTGGCAGTAGCCGGCACCCCGTCAATTTCATTGAAGGAAGCCATTACAGAACCTACGCCCGCATCCACCGCTGCCTTATAAGGCGGCAGGTATTCGTTGTACATGCGCACACGGCTCATATCGGTGGTATTGTAATCTCTTCCCGCTTCAGAAGCGCCATACAATGCATAGTGTTTTACGCAGGAAAGCAGGGTATTGTTTTTAGACAGATCAGTTCCCTGGTAGCCCTTCACCATTGCTTTGGCAATCTGGGAACCCAGGAAAGGATCTTCTCCGTTTCCTTCTGATACCCTACCCCATCTTGGGTCGCGGGAAATATCTACCATTGGAGAAAACGTCCAGTTAATTCCGTCAGCACTGGCTTCATTGGCTGCAATACGGGCGCTGCGTTCAATCAACGCCATATCCCAGGAACAACTGAGACCCAGTGGAATGGGGAATACGGTTTCATATCCGTGAATCACATCCATACCAAACATCAAAGGAATTTTCAGTCTGCTTTGCTCTACTGCAAGTTTCTGTACTTCTTTGATTTTAGCATACGACTTGATGTTAAACAGGCCGCCTACTTTTCCGGCAATGATCTTTTTGGCAATATCCGTACTGGCAGCAGCACCGGTTACAAAATCATTGGAACTGGGCAGGTTCAGCTGTCCGAGTTTCTCCTCCAGGGTCATTTTTTTCATCAGCTGATCGATGAACGCATTCATCTTAGCGTCCTGTGCACTGATGGCTGAGGATGCAAGCAGCATCAACAAAGCGAGTGTAATCGTTTGTAATTTTCTCATTATTCAACATTTAATATTTTAAACTGATCTGATACGCCATTTTCGTTGATCGCTTCAATGGTATAGTAATACGTTTTTTTACTATCCATCCCCTTGAACCAATATTCATTGGCATCATGCACCATTATGCAGTTGTACAGCTTATCGGGTGCAGTTCCGTAATAAATATTGTATGCGTAGGCATTGTTCACCGGGCTCCACCTGATCCAGGCGCTCCGCTTGTCTTTTTCAGTTCGCAGCACCATGAACTGTTTTACCGCAGCAGGTTTTTCACCCTGTCCTTTTCCAAATACCCGCAAACCGCTGATAGCAAATTTACCACTTGCCATATGAATATTTTCCATTTTAATGAACCGGGTATTTACCGGTTTTTCCAGTTCAATATAGTCGTGCGGAACATCGGTGGTATTGTTGCTTTTATCTGCCAGCAACGTCCATTTTTTTCCATCAGCCGAACCATAGAGTTTGTACTGGTGATAGAGGTCGGTTCTTTTGCCCAGTACATCTGCATCCTGGTCTGCATAGTTGATCTGGATGGCATGTACCGTGGAAACTGCTCCCAGATCGGTCTGGATCCATTCGCCACTGTTGCCTGTTGCGGCGCTCCAGTAGGTCTTCATCTGCTCGTCTACGGCATAATTGGCGGCATAGTTGCCATAGGTAGAAGAAACGGTTACCGGCTTTTGATAGTTCAGTAACATCCATCCCGTAAAGGCAGGATTCATTTCGCGCGGACCGTTTTCTTTATTCCGGAAAGCAGGCAGGTAATGCGGATAGTCTCCAAAAGCCGTGCTGCTCCACATCACATCATCCCGATCAAATCCGGCAGGCCAGATACCGATCCTTCTTTCAAAATTATTTTTAACCGACAACATAATCGTACTCACATGCCAATACTGATC
Organism: Sediminibacterium sp.; assembly: GCA_028687975.1. Lineage (GTDB taxonomy): Bacteria > Bacteroidota > Bacteroidia > Chitinophagales > Chitinophagaceae > Sediminibacterium. Next base: position 11,967 of record JAQTZD010000014.1, on the reverse strand, counting down.
GTTGTTGTCTTTGAATGTTGCGCCATGTCCTGCCCCCCTGGCAAAGCCACCCAGTTTCATACTCAGCGGATCGGACTGCTCGGTATAAAAGCCCAATGGGCTGCTGGCCACGGCTACGCCGTCGGCATAACCGCTGAACTCTGTACCCGGAGCTCCGTACTGCAAATAATATTTGTTGTTGTGTTTGGTAATCCAGGCACCTTCCATAAAGGGATCAAGAAAGGTATTGTCCATGTGTTCCCCAAACCGCTGCCATCCATACCTCCACGATTTCAGTGAGTGCATTTCTTTTCTGGTACCAATGGGCTGAAAAGTTTTTCTATTCAGTTCTATGCCGTAAAGCGGATACACATTGCTGCTGCCATTGTACATATAGAACCTGCCATCATCGTCTGTAAAGAATGCGGGATCCCAACCTCCGATTTCGAAAGAATCCACCAGCGGTTTCCAGTCGTTGGCCTTGGGATTGGTGCTCATCCACAAAGTAAACTTACTGGTATAGGTAGAACCAAATACCAGCATTGTATCGCCCACGATACCCACCGCAGGTGCGCACAGCTCGTCGTAGCCTTCGTTCCAGGGACGCAGGAATTTTCTGGAAATAAATTTCCAGTTCAGCATATCATTGCTCCACCAGTATCCCCACTGGTTGGTGCTGAACAAATAATAATCGTTTTGATAATTTACAATCACCGGATCTGCAGTGGCTCTGTGCCTTCCCCATTCCGAAAAATTCGGGATGGGCGTAAAACCATAATCTACATTGATGGGATTACAATAGGTTTTTTGCTGGGCAGATACCGGAGCAGCCAGCATCGTACAAGCAAAGAATACTAAAATGAATACAAAGCGGTTGTTCATAGTTCAAATTAATGCATTACAGATAAGGAGCAGTGAACCCCAGGTTTCTCATGCCTCTTTTCAGCTCCGGGCAGGAACCCAGCAGGTTCCATACCAGTTTGGTTCGGTGGTTTTCGATCATGACAATGATAGGGCCCTGATCAATAGCCAAGGTAGAACTGGCAAACCACTGGTCCTGCAGTTTAAATGCATCTGCAAACCCATAGGTTCCCCATATTTTATCACCCAGTTTATAATAAAAGAATTTCAGGGCAGCCATGCTTTCCGTTGGTGTATACGGAAATGAAGAAAGCGCTGCTGTAGGACTAATCACGCCGATATCGTTGTTCGGATGATTGGCAGCATACCCATTGGGAATATCGCTGGCCGTGAGCCCCCAGCAATTGGCTCCATAGCCCATGTATCCTTTGGGATTCTGTTTGCAGTATTCGTAATGGATGCGGGAATGATTTACTACCTGTTGCTGGTAATCGGCATAACGATCTTTCAACCCGTTGGGATCAACACCCAGAAAGGAATAATGTGAAAAGAACAATGGATTTCCCATCGGGTTACCCAACGGAACATTCAGGTTGTAATAGGTGTTTCCGGTAACTATGGCTCCGCTTTTGGCGAATCCGTTGTGATACACTGTTGATGGAATGGAATCTGTATTGGACGAAGCAGCCAGCAGGTAGGTAATCAGGCACTCGTTCCATCCTTGTATCTTCAGGTTCATATCCCAATTGTAATTGGGACTCCAGTGCCAGTACAATACCTGTTGATTACCGTTTCTGAACCAGTTCCATTCCACTGCATTCCAGATGGCATTGATGTCTGCCCGCAGATTGGTTTCTGCGGAACCCGTACCATCAAAATACTGGCGGGCTGTTAAAAGGCCGGCAACCAGCAAACTGGTTTCCACCAGATCAGCGCCATTGTCTTTGGTACTGAAAGCAACGGTTTTACCGGTTGCGCCATTCAACCAATGCGGAAAAACACCATGATATTTATCGGCTGTATTTTTCAGGAAGCCTACAATGGTCTGCATGCGTTCCAGGCCCTGGGCACGGGTAATGAAATTTCTGCTGATGGCAACAGGAATCGCCATGATACCAAATCCGCTTCCACCGGTTGTAACCACCTCTCCCGAGGTATTTCTTTCTCTCGCCAGTCCGGAAACAGGATGAGCAAAATCCCAGAAATACCGGAAAGTCCTTTTCTGTACAGAATCCAGCAGAGTATCGTCGCTGATCTGCGGAAATTTATCTGCAGGATCCAACGCTGTGGCAAATCCTACATTCAATGCATCGGTCAATGCACCTTTCTTTACAGACTTCAGCGCATTGTCTGCATACAGAGTAAATCTGCTCAGATAATTCAGCGGAGCAACGGGAGTAAGAACAATGGTGCTGTCACCGTTTTCATAACCGAAGTTCACTGGCACAACCGTGCCGTTGGAGCTGATGCTTACAGCACCTGCAACCGTTGAACGATCCACCGCATTGTTGAGGCGGATTTTAGCAACCAGGTTCACCGGATAATTGTAATTGGCATTGCCAGACACACCGGTACCATTTAGGGTTGTGCTGATCACAGACAGCGGAACCGGAGCAGGTTCGGGCTGCACCGGAACAGGATCCTGTTTTTTACTGCAGCCTGTAAACAGCAAGTATGCGCTGAACATACCGAGGGTAAAGCGAACTGACACCTTCATAGTTTTCGGTTAAAATATCAATGTACTCATGGAGCGTGGCAATGCAGTGATCTCAGCAGCTTTTCCATCGATCCATAAATAATAAGGAATGGAGGTGTTGGCCTGATTCATCACAATCACTACGGTTTTACCGTCGCCGTTTTTAAATGCGGTGGTCAGCAACTGGCTTCGGCTGGCGCTTGCGCTCACCCGTTTTGCTCCGTTGGCAATGAACTTGGAGAAATGACCGATATAGTAATACGCATTGGTAAAGATCAGTTGATCCTGCTGAAGGTTTCCGTGTACAGGTGCAAAGCAGAAATTCAAAGCATGATTCGGACCGCCGGTTTCGTCCAGTACCAGGTTCCAGTCGGTGAATCCAACCATACCGTTGTTGAAATCATTGATCATGGATCTGCCATAACGCTCACCCAATGCCCAGTCGTTGATCCGGGCATAATCAAATTTTTCCACACAGCCTTCGGTAAAGAAAATGTTCTTGTTAGGAAAAGACTCGTATACTTTTCTTACGTTGTCGTACATATTGTCTCCGCCGCTCCAGTTTTCGTACCAGTGAAAACCAATACCCCAGATGTATTTGGCAGCTGCTGGATCGTTAAAATAAGTTTGTGCGCGCTGGTAAATCAGGTCTCTGTTGTGATCCCAGGCAATGATTTTTTTAGCAGCATACCCTGCTTTATGCATGGTTGGTCCCAGGTAGTTTTTTACAAAATCCCGTTCTTCTTCTGCAGTGAATATGCAGCTTTCCCAACGCTGCTTAGCCATAGGTTCATTCTGAACGGAAATACCCCATACAGGCATTCCTTCTTTTTCGTAGGCTTTGATGAATTTGGTATAATAGTTGGCCCAGCTTTGAAAATACTCAGGCTTTAACTTACCACCCTGCATCATATTGTTGTTGTCTTTCATCCAGGCCGGAGGAGACCAGGGGCTTGCAAAGAAGCGCACTTTACCACCTGCAGCAGCAGTGGCTTTCTTAATCATCGGAATCTTGTATTTAAGGTCGTGCTCAATAGAAAAACTGCTGAGCGCTTTGTCGCCTTCTTTTACATAGGTGTACTGGTCGCTGCTGAAATCGCAACTGTTGATATTGGTCCGGATAATGGAATAACCAATCCCTTCCTCTTTATCAAAATAAGCTTTCAGCAAACGTTCCTGCTGTGGTTTGGATAATTTGGCAAAAGTTTCTGCAGATGCGTCGGTGATGGCAGCGCCAACTCCCATATAGGTCTGAAATGTTTTACCCGGCTCAACAAATACGCAAACCTGGGTTTCCAGTGGTTGCCCCATATGTTTAAATTCAACCGTTGCGGTCTTGGCCAGTTTCAGATCTGTGTTTTCTGCGGTTGTATAAACCGTTACTTTTTTGTTTTGAGCAAATGCAGCTGTGGTCATCAACAATGAAAGACCGGCTACAGCTAAAGTTTTATTCATCATGATACATTTTTTTTAAATTACATAACTGGCAACAGCACCTGCAGGCAAACTGGATTGCAGCCAGCGACCGTTGAAGCGGATGTTAAAAGCCTCTTCTGCCTGGCCGTTGTTCAGCACAATAACTACTTTTTTTCCGGCAGGGGTGATGAATGCAGCAGTATAAATATTGCCGGCATCGGTACTGAATATGCGCACAGAACCTGCAGGAACAAACTTCGATGCATGTGCAATAATGTAGTAGGCCACATTTCTGTTAACGGTTGAACCGGAAATGGTCAGTGCTCCTTTACACTCAGTGCAACCTCCCGGCGTATGTGGTCCGTAGGCCGGGTCATTGGCCAGGTTCCATTCCAGTGCCACTTTGCTGTGGTTCTTCATAGAACCGATGATTACATTTTTAATATGCCATTTCAGGTCTCCGTCGAAACTGCCATTCTTACCAGTCCATTGCTCAGTAAAATAGAGCGCTTTATCGGGGTGCGCATTCTTTACCTGCGAAAGTGCACTGATATCACCATTGTACAGGTGAAATGCTGAACCATCAATGTATTGTTTGGCCAGCGGATCATTCAGCACGGTAATGGGATATTCCGGATGATCACAATTGTGATCCCAGATAACAATTTTGGTGGCAATGCCTGCGGCACGGAGCTGCGGCCCCAGGTGATTCTTGATAAAATCTGCCTGCTGAAAGGCCGTCATGAGCATACTGGGATTGTTTCCGCCATGCTGAGGTTCATTCTGAATGGTGAGTGCATCAATGGGGATACCCTTTACTTTCATTTCCTGAATATACCGAACCAGGTATTTGGCATACACGCCATAATTGGCAGGAAGCAGGCTTCCGCCAATACTGCTCTGGTTATCCTTCATCCATACCGGCGGACTCCAGGGGCTGGCCATGATTTTAATATTCGGATTGATGGCCAGGATTTCTTTCATTACCGGAATCAGGTCTGTAGTATCGTCTGCAAGGGAAAACCGGTTGAGTTCAGGATCGGTTTGTCCGGCAGGCAGATCGTTGTAACTAAATACCCTGCTGCTTAAATCAGAAGCGCCCACACTGATCCGCAGATAACTTACACCAATGGAAGACTCATCCTTGCCAAACAGTTCATTGAGCAGGCCAGTTTTTGCCGAAGCAGTCATCTGGTTAATCAACCCTGCACTTCCTCCTGTAAGGGTGTATCCAAACCCATCAACGGTTTGATATACCGTGGCCGTATCCACATCAATCATGGTGGCCGTATTGGAAGGGTTCCCTGTATTCAGCACCACAGTTTGTTTGCTCAGCAGTAAAGACTGATCTCCGGTGGTTACCCAACGATATACTGTTTGGCCGGGAGGGGTTACTGTACCAGTGCCCGATCCGTCTGAATTATTTTTTGCACAGCTCCAGAAAAGCAGAGGAGAACAGAGCAGGAGCGTTTGTTTAAGCATAAAAGAGAGTATTATCAAAGTATATAATTTATTGATAAAATAATAAGGGCCCATTGCTTCTGGCTATCACCAATGCTTTCCGCGATCCCGCATACCGTATCCATTTGGCATCCCGCACTTCACCGTCTGCATCGGCCAGGGAGGCTCCACTGTGGAACGCTTTGGCAGAAGGATCAAAAGAAAAGAAAGAAGGCAACAGCGCATCATAGCGTCCTTCATAAGGACCAACTCCGTAAAAGTTACCCACTCCAATAAAACCCTTGTTGCTGCCTGCATCCAGGGAAGCAAAACTAAAGATCGGCGCCAATTGCATTTCTGCTGGTAAAGTTATCGATTGAAATCCACCTTTCCCATTATTCAGGAAACAGGTTGAACCCAATATTTCCGCTTTTAATTCTGTGTAATCCTTAAACAGATCATAGAACATAAACTGCACTGTTTTACCAGCCACTTCCTCGTACTTCAGGTACGCTTTTTTCAACACGGGCAACGCCCTTTCCAGTTCGTCCTTGGCCAGGAAACTGTATTCTTTTCCATCCACCGTATAGCACATCACCTGTTCAATGGTACCGTTGCGGTCAAAATCCTTTACGTATAATTTTACAGGACCATTCTTTCCGGCAATCAGTTTGTTGTTGAGTCCCCAGTTGCCCGCCAGGATATCGGTGTATCCGTCGCCGTTCACATCTGTGGTATACAAAGACTGCCACAATCCGGTGGAAGCAGGAATATCTGTTTCGCTGAATTTCCCCCGCTGGTTCAGGAATATTTTCAGCGGCATCCACTCTCCTGTCAGGATCAGGTCATCCCATCCGTCTTTGTTTAAATCTGCTACCGCAGTACTGGTGGCTATTCCCGCATTGTTCAGGTTAATCACAGCGCTGTCTGCTATTGCAAATACCGCATTGCCTTTATTCACCAGCAGATAAGACGGCTGAGCAATACCGTATTGACGTGCATCTGCAAGACCGCTTACAAAAAGATCGGTATCACCATCTTTGTCAAAATCAATGCGGCTAACCGATGATTTATTTTTCAGTATGGTTGGAATCTGGTTGTCGGATAAACGGAAATTTCCTTTGCCGTTGTTCAGGTAAAAATGATCGGCCAGCTCGGGCTTACCGTCGTCGGACTGGTTTCCGCCGCTCACCACATAGAGGTCGGGCCAGGAATCCTGATTGGCATCAAAGAACAGCGCGTCTACTTCTTCAGCTGCAGCCTGTGGTGCAAAAACAGCCGAATTGGATACAACAAACTGTCCGGCAGCAGTCTGGAGCATCAGTTGTCCGGGCTGGCCGGACGCACCGCAAACATATAAATCGTCCAGGCCGTCTTTGTTTACATCACCCACTGCCAGTTTGGGCCCGCGGGCAGAGAGCTGGTGCGGTATCAGGTATTGCCGGTTGTAATCGATGAAATCATTTTCAGTATGCTTCCATTGAATGCCTGTTTGCGCAGTAATATTTTTCAGTAAAGGAGGTGCAGGAGGAAAAAACTTATTGTAATCAAATCCTGAAACCGCATCCGACTGATTCAGTTTCAACTTGCTGCCTGCTGCAATGTTTTTAACCACCTGATACTGTTGTCCGGGCCATATCACCAGTAGGCTGTCGATGTTTTTTTGGTTATTCAGTCCAAAATGAAGCACCGGTTCCGAAGCAGATTGGAATCCTCTTGTGGGCATCATTTGCTGGTATTGTAACTGGCCGCCACTGAACAGATAAACTTTTGCACCAATTCCGTTTTTATTGGCATTGTTGCCGTTGAAAGCAACAGCAATACTATTGTTATTGGGCGTATTGTTTTTCAGAATAACAGCGGGGGCATCAATGGCATTGATCACAATGTCTACGCGGCCATCCCCGTCCAGATCTGCATAAGAAGCGCCGTTGTAAAATCCTTTCATGCCGGCAGTTCCCCAATCGGCGCTTACATCTGCAAATACAAGATGTCCGTTGCCTTTAAACAGGAATGGATGGGCGCTGCCATCGGGCATTTTAGCAATCAGCTCGTCATCGTACTTATTGGTGGTATTCAGCTTTTGCTGCGCCTGCATCGCAGATACATACTGAATATAATCCAGGTCCAGTGCCCGTTTCACAATGCCACTGCTGATGAATAAATCCTTGTTGCCATCATTGTCGAAGTCGGCAAACAAAGGTCCCCAGCTCCAGTCGGTAGCAGCAACACCGCTGAACAGGGCAGTTTCGCTGAAAGAAACTCCGTTGCCATTGTTTCTTTGCAGATTGTTTTTAGAATATTGTTTCTGGTAGCCATTCATTTCCAGTTTCACCTTATAGATGTCCGGATTTTCATCGCTTCCATATGTTTTTAGTTGTTTTTCGTCCGGGGGGAGCATGTCTGCCGTAACCAGATCCAACTGACCGTCGTTGTTGTAATCTGCTACATCATTCCCCATGCTGAAACGGCTGTAATGCCTGAAATGAGCAGCCCCTTCTTCTTTAAAGGAACCATTCTGCTGGTTTACATAGTAGTAATCATTTTCATGAAAATCATTGCCGATGTATATATCTTCCCATCCATCGTTGTTGATATCGGCCACAGCCAGTCCAAGTCCGTAACCCAGGTTGCTTTGGTAAATTCCTGCAGCCGCAGATACATCGGTGAATTTTCCGGTAGTGGCAACATCGTTGCGGAACAGCCGGTCTCCTGCCAGCGAATCATAGTTGCGACGGTTGCTGGTATCTACAATATTAGCATGTGGCCTGCTGGATTGATTCAGGAGATAACAATCCAGATCGCCGTCGTGATCATAATCAAAGAAAGCAGCCTGTGTGCTCAGGCAGGAAGTATTCAGCCCATATTGGGCAGATGATTCACTAAAAGCGCCTTGGCCGTTGTTGATGTATAATTCGTTGTGGCCCTGTAAACCATATTTGCCCGATACGGTAGATACATAGATATCCAGGAATCCGTCTGCATTGATATCGGCCATAGTAACACCGGTACACCAGTCTGAAATACCTTTCACACCGGCTTTATCGGTAATGTCTTCAAATTGAAAATTACCCTTGTTCAGGTAAAGTTTGTTCTTGCCTTTGGCGTTGGCAGTAAAATAAATATCCGGCAGTCCATCGTTATTGATGTCGCCGGTGGCCACTCCGGCCCCATTGTAATAGTAGAGATAGTATAAAATATTCAGCCCCTCTTTGGCCGCCAACTTATTGGAAAAGGCAATACCGGTTTTGGATTCCGGCAATTGGGTGAACATGGTTTTCCTGTTCCTGCAGGATACGTTGAATACAGCAGCTGCTGCAAACAATAAAAAAATGCGGATGAGCAGGTTCCTGTTAAACATAGTATACAGTTATAGTAAAAACAAAGAGCTGATACAGAATCTGCTCAGCCCTTTGTTTAGTGAAATCACTGCCAATTAAAAAAACTATTGTTTGCCGCTAAACAAAGCTGCTACTTCTGTTGCAGTCAGTGCTTTGCTGTACATTCTGAATTGATCCAGTCCGCCGGTCCATGATCTTCCCCAGCCCAGGTCTTCTTTAGGTCTTCCACCCATAACCAGACCGGTTACTTTGGAGTCGTCCATATTGGCATCGCCATGACTACCCCACTGAGGAACATTGGCATTTGCAACACCGTCTACATACAAAGTAAGTTTGGAAGTAGCGGCATCATACACAAATGCCAGGTGGTGCCAGCTGTTGTCCTGGATACCGGCAACTTTGTTACCTCCTTCCCAGGTAAGCCAGGTATCTGCGCCGGTTTTATCAACCATTACAAATTTCATCACAGCCAGGGCATCAGTTGCACCTGAACCTGCATGGTCGAACAGGAGGAACATAGATGTTCCTGCCCAGTGACCGTTGGAAGAAGAAATACTGAATGGAAATTCAGCTTCTCCAACAGGCATACCATTGCGCTTGATCCAGAAAGCCACTGTGAAACTTTTTGCATTGGCAACAAAGTCGTTGGGCTTAACGTACTTCAGCATTTGAGAACCGTTGCCATTCAGGGCCTTTCCGGAAATACCGGCAATAGACGTCATGGTAACAGAGCTCGGGAAGTTGGCCCTGATACTGTCTACCGCATTCATCAACGGATCTGTAGTAGTCCCATCCAATGCAGCATAGAATTTCAGCGGTCCACCTGGCTGGTTGGCATCTTTAGCATAAGCGCCGAGAGCCGGATGATCCATTTTCTGACAACCCACGATTGCCATTGAAGATACCAGCAATAAAGCTGATGTACTTCTGAATATATTTTTAATCATTGTCATATTTTTTTTTGATAACGAGTTGTTGAACAATTAATCTTACCATTCTGGATTCTGTACCAGCTTACCACCGGATTTATCGATCGCAGGCTGAGGTATAGGATAGAATCTGGCCTTGTTGGTATAACCCAAAGGACCCAGTACAGTAACCGCATCATTCCATCTCACCAGATCAAAGAAACGCTCGCCTTCCACACCAAACTCTACTCGGCGCTCCTGCTTAATAGCAGCACGCAATTGAGCCTGATCGGTATAAGCAATTGCTGCAAGACCAGCACGGCTGCGAATAGAGTTTACCAAAGGAAGCGCTGTTGTTCCGGAGCCCAGTTCGTTCATACACTCAGCGGCCATCAGCACCACGTCTGCATAACGCAATACGCGCTTGTTGATCCACTCAGGGTTATCGGACAAACCGGTAGAAGCACGGTAAGCAGGATCTGCATAGATTTTCTTGTTCCAGTATTTTCTTGGCAACGGACCTGCAGGCACATCGAAGGTAGAAGCAGGCAACACGCGTCCGTATCCACCGGTAGAAGGATCATCTGACTGACCGGAGAAGAGAATGGTAGAGCCTTTTCTTACGTCACCGGCTTCATAAGCCGCAACCAGGTTATCGGTAGGTGTATTCCAACCCCAACCCAGGTTCCAGCCACTTGCAGTGGATGCACGTACACCTTGTGTAGTAGCGTAAACACAGCCGTTACGGATAGATCCGTTCGGGCTAACATAGGCCTGAATTTCGAAGATAGACTCGCTGCTGTTTTCACCGGCATCTTTAAAGATACCATAGTAGCTGCTGTACAGGGAATAAGCACCAGAAGCAATTACCTGCTGGGAAAGTGCAAGAGACTGCGCCCAGTTACCACGAAACAGGTGCGCCTTGGCATGCAATGTTTTTGCAGCGCCACTGGTTAATCTGCCTGGATACTGATTGCCCCAAACGAGCGGAAGATTAGCAGCCGCAAAAGTAAGGTCGGCATCAATCAGCGCATAGATGGCAGAAGCAGGAGACTTGACAATATTTGCCTGAGTTGCATTGTAAATTCTGAAGTCGATTTTAGGAACATCACCAAAGGTTCTTACCAAGTCAAAATAAGACATGGCTCTGAAGAATCTGGCCTCAGCTACGTTGATCTGAGAAGCTGCATCAGTAAGCTTCAAAGAATCGGCCGTTTGGATAGCAGTATTCGCCAGGTTGATCAAAGAGTAGTGATCATCCCAGTAAGTGTTGGAAGCCCAAAGGTCCTTTACATACTGATAACGATCGAATGGTGCAACCCACTCAGCGCCATCGGAAGGATCGGAACCTTTTTCAGAATCATCGGATCTGAAATCGTGCATGGCAGTCCAGGGAATGCTGGTAAATCCGGCGCTTCCTCTCAGGTTACTGTACAAGCCATAGATCTGGCCTTCCAGTCCGCCCTGATTCAGATCGTCCAATGTGGCGGTCAGGGGTTTCCTGTCCAAAAATTTCTGACAACCCGCCAGCATCATTATCATAGACGATAATGCCAGCATCGTGAAAAGTAGTTTTATATTCTTTTTCATATTAGAAATAATTTATTTTTCTTAGAAAGTTACATTTAACCCAAAAGTGGTAGCCACCGGAATTGCACCGCCGGCGTTATCCATACCGAAAGAGATCGCAGATCCACCAAATTCAGATGTATATCCGGAGTTGTTCTTCCATGTTTTTAAGTTCTGCACGTTCACAAATGCTCTTACATTTTTGATCTTGGCTTTTGCAAGCATTGCAGAAGATAAATTATAACCTAACTGAATGTTTCTGATCCGGAAGTAGCTACCGTCTTCGATGTTGTATGTAGAAGCTTCGTAGTTGATCCGGTGATCCTGTGCCAGAATCGGATCCCAGTTGGAAGTTCCTTCACCATGCCATCTGTTCACTTTAAACTTAGCATAGTTCACACGCTGGAATGGAGATTCTGTACCACCCCAGTTTCTGAACACTTCGTTTCCGTATACACCACCCAGGTCTACACTGAAATCGAGGTTTTTGTACTTCAGACTGATGGTACCACCATAAGTGAAGTCCGGAGTTGGGTTACCGATCATGGTTCTGTCGGCAGTATTGATTTTACCGTCTCCGTTCACATCCTTGTATTTCAGATCACCAGGACCGTAAGAGAATTCTGTATTTACAGGAGAAGACAGTTTATCTGCATAAGACTGATAAATACCTTCTACAATGTAACCATAGAAGTAACCAATTGGTAATCCAACAGTAGTTCTGTTTACACCGCTCTGGATAGAGAATTCTTTGGTT
>JAQTZD010000099.1 GCA_028687975.1 Sediminibacterium sp. | reverse complement strand
CATTTAAGCTTTCAGGTATCGGGTAAAACCCTGCACCAGCAGGCATTGGGCATACCCGTAAGTGAGCATTACCACGATATTCAGAAAAGTATCTTTGTAAATAAATTGATTCAGGGCAAGTACAGAATCAGACAGCATAAATAAGGCAGCTCCGGGTACAAAGAACCCTGCCGCAATCACTTTCATAGATTTACTGCTCAATAGATTGGCTGCAGTGGCCGCCATCAGGCAGATGACTACCGTATACACTTTCACCGGTAATGCCATATCTCCCAGATAAGGTTTTAAAAACTGCAGCAGTTTCATTCCGATAACGGTAACAAGGATGGCTGCAATAAAAAACTCTGTAGCTTTTCGCAGATCAATTTTACCGGCTTTCAGAAAGAAAATGGTATAACAGATATGCGTGAGCATAAATGCAATCATGCCTGCAATAAAGAACCCCTTGCCGGAGTAGATCAGAAAAAGATCGCCAAGGAATGAAAAAAGGAGGCCACCGTAAATAATGATTTTACTGTGCGGATAAGCGCTTTTCCGGGCATTCAGTACCAGGTAGGCAAACAACAATGGAATCAACAGCAATTTGGTGATATGCCGGTATTCTGTTTTATCGAAATAAATAAAAGCACAGTGTGCAAATAAAAGTACCCAGAAGATGAATATGCCATCTTTCTTAATGAGTTGCATAGCCCTTGTTTATAGATTACAGGTAAGAACGTAAAATAATGGGATTTTATTCATAAAACTTCGGCTATTTTCGCGAAATGATGATGGATGACGATCAGTTCGCGGCCTACTGGCAAAAAAACAGTGCCAAAGAAAAGAGCAGTCCCAGGGCATTTATGTTCGGGCTCTCATCGGGCTTTGCCATCGGTGTAGCCGTGCTGGTTGTTTTGTATTCCGGATGGTATACAAGGGCCACCATGGAAGCCAACAGTAAACTGAGTGCAGTTATTCTGTTTTTATGTATCCTCATTATTTCGGTGTTCATTGCATTGATGTACAGAAGATTTAAATGGGAAATGCAGGAACAGCGCTTCCAGGAAATCATGGCCAGAAAAAATAAAAAAAAGGAACAACAGATGCAGCCATAAATTAGTGTCTTGCGTCTTAAAACAAATAATAGGAATGAAAAAAACAGTTTTTGCGTTTATTGGATGGGCAGTACTCTCCTTGTCTTGTGGAAAAACAACAGATTCCGGCTGTCAGCCGGCTACCGTGGCTTCAGAAAAAACAGCTATGACCACCTATTGTACAGCGAACAACATCAACTATACAGAGCATTCCAGTGGTATTTTATATGAGATTGTGAGTCCTGGTACCGGTGCCATACCCAATGTTTCATCTACTGTTTCCGTGCTTTACACGCTCAAAAACATGAATAATGTAACCATTCAGGCAGTGGCCAATCCTTATACCAATCAGCTTTCCTCCCTGATCGAAGGCTGGAAAATAGCCATCCCCCTGCTGCGTGCGGGTGGTAAAATTAAAATGGTGCTTCCGTCTGCGCTGGCGTACAGCTGTGTCGGAAGCAGTAATATTCCACCTAATTCACCCCTGTTTTTTGAAGTAACGCTCGTAGCGGTACAATAATATATTGAATAAATAGTATATATTAAGGCTGGTGCGTAAAGTGCTGACGTACTTTATAGTCCATTCCCCTATCTTTGCCAACCTGAAAAATCGGGATTAAAAATTCGTAAACCGTTACTAATATGCAACTGAAAGGTTTAGTGCGTTTTTTTGCAATCGCACTTACATTGATTTGTTTGTACCAGTTATCCTTTACCTGGTTCGTACGCAGCCATGAGTCTGCAATGGATAAAAGTGCCGAAGCCTGGCTGGCCAAAGCATATCCTTCTGCAGCGGTGAAATATCCCGGCAACAAAGAATTGCAGGCAGCTTATGCTGATACACTGGCAGATGTGAAGAAAGACCGTTTGCAGCGTTTGCTGGACAGTACCAAGGATGATAAACTGGCCTTTGGTTTAACTACTTACCGTAGCGCCAAGGAAAAGGAACTGATGCTTGGTCTGGATCTCCAGGGAGGTATGAGTGTTACCATGGAAGTTGGTCTGGACGGCTTAATCAAGTCGCTGGCAAATTATACCAAGGATCCTTCTTTCAATAAAGCTATCGAGAATGCAGTTGCAAGAAAAGCAAACAGTGGTGCCGATCTGATTACCCTTTTCAACGAAGAATTCAAAAAGCTGAATCCTGATGTGAAGCTGGCGCCATTCTTTGCTTCCCGCAGTGCAGGCAAGGTGAAAATTGATGCCAGTAATGATGCTGTAACCAGTTATCTGCGCGAACAGGCAATTGCTGCATTCAACAATACTTACCGTATTTTAAGAACCAGGATCGACCGTTTTGGCGTTGCATCTCCCAACATCAATCCTGATCCTGCAAAAGGAATTATCAATATTGAACTGGCTGGTGTAAACGACAAGCAGCGCGTAAGATCTTACCTGCAGTCTACTGCCAACCTGCAGTTTTTTGAAGTGTATACACTGGAAAGCACCGATCTGCAAAACGGATTGGTTGCTGCCGACAAATCTGTGCAGGAATACCTGAGCGGAACCACAGCTACTGTTAAGCCTGCAACTGCAGATACCACCAAAGCTGCTCCTGCTGCCACTGCATCTGCAGATACCACCAAAACAGCCACCCTGTCTTCTTTGGCCGCTGATACCAAAAGTGCTGCTACAGCCAAAGCCGATACCAGTAAACTGAAAGAAAATGCCAATCCGATACTGCGTTTGATGCAGATTACTCAGCCTTATCAGTCTGAGAACGGAAAAGTATCCTACCCTGCTGCTATTGGATATATTCAGTCTAAGGATACCGGTACACTCAATGATTACCTGAAAATGGATGCGGTGAAAAACAAATTCCCTTCCAACCTGGTATTCATGTACGGTAAAGCAGAACTGGACGATCCTAAAGCAAAAGACGTTCTGACCCTCTATGCCATCAAAACACTGGACAACGGTCAGGCAGAGCTGGAAGGAGATCATATCTCCAGCGCTTCTCAGGACTATGATGAGAGAGGCCGTATTGCCATCAAAATGAATATGGACAAAATCGGTTCCAATATCTGGGCTAAAATGACAACCCGTAATGTGGGCAAGCCACTGGCCATTGTACTGGACAATTTTGTTTACTCCGCTCCTAACGTGAACGATCCGATTACTACCGGTAACTCACAGATCAGCGGTAACTATACCATTAAAGAAGCCCAGGATCTGTCTGAAATCCTGGAAAGCGGTAAACTGCCGGCTCCTGCCAAAATTGTACAGGAACAGCAGGTAGGACCTACCCTGGGTAAGGAATCTGTAAAAGGCGGTTTGCTGTCTTTCGGTATCTCCTTCCTGGTAATCTTTGCCCTGATGCTGCTTTACTTTAACACAGGCGGATGGGTTGCCAACGCTGCCCTGATCCTGAACCTGTTGTTCACCATTGGTATCCTGAGTGCATTAGGCTTTACCTTAACTGCTCCGGGTATTGCGGGTCTGGTACTGACCATTGGTATGGCAGTGGATACCAACGTAATCATCTTTGAGCGTATCAAGGAAGAACTCTCCAAAGGAAAGAATTATTCTGCTGCTGTAAACGACGGTTATAAGCGTTCACTGGCTCCTGTATTGGATGGTCACATCACTTCCTTGTTGACTGCCATCATCCTGGCTTACTTTGGACTGGGACCTGTATTAGGTTTTGCTACCACACAGATCATCGGTTTGCTGCTGTCTTTATTCTGCGGTATCCTGATCTCCAGGTTAATTACCGACTGGTACACCAATAAGAACAGACATTTTGAATATTTCACTGCACTGTCTAAGAACATCTTTAAGCATGCTGCTTATAAGTTCATTGAATACAGAAAAGTAGCTTATGTGCTCTCTGGTATTATCCTGATCATGGGTGTTGCCTCTTTCTTCAATGGATTTGACCAGGGTGTTGAATTCTCCGGTGGACGCAGTTATACCATTAAGTTCGATAAAGCGGTGAATACAGAAGAAATCAGAGATGAACTGAAAGCTGTATTTGGTGAAGCACCAATCATCAAAACCGTAGATACCAAGAATCAGGTAAACATTACCACTTCTTTCAAAATAGAAGAGACTGGCGAAAACATAGATGCAGAAGTTGAAAAACTGTTGTATACAGGCTTACAGAAGCATTTACCTGCCGGTACCTCTTTCAATACATTTGAAACCAGCTACAAGCAAAGTTCTCAGACTGTATTGCCAACTATTTCCGACGACCTGAAGGCGGGTGCAACCAAGGCAACCTTTATTGCCGTACTGGTGATCTGTTTGTACATCTTCGTTCGTTTCCGCGACTGGAGGTATTCTCTGGGTACCATCTTCTCGCTGATGCACGACGTATTCGTTACCCTGATCGTATTCAGTTTCTTCAGAAACATCGTTCCGTTCCCGCTCGAGATCGACCAGCACTTTATTGCAGCGATTCTGACGGTAATCGGTTTCTCTATGAACGATACTGTAATTGTGTACGACCGGATTCGTGAAGACAGTGCATTGATGCCGGATGCAGACAATGGTACCATTATCAACCGTGCCATCAACCAGACACTGAGCCGTACCATCATGACATCGGTTACCGTGTTCCTGACCATCCTGATTCTCTTCATCTTTGGTGGTGAAGTAACCCGTGGTTTTGCATTCGCAATGCTGATTGGTGTGGTTACAGGTTCTTACTCTTCCATCTTTGTGGCTGCTCCGATCCTGGTAGACTTTGCCAAGAAGCGTCCGCTGGGTAAGGCTGTAGCTAAGAAAAAATAATACCAGCCGGTTTATATACTTCCAACCCCGTTCTGATTACAGAGCGGGGTTTTTGTTTTTTCATCTGTGCAGATATGTTTTGCCCATAACCAAAATTTATCTTGACCATGGGCAAAAAAACGACCGCAGCTGTACTGTGGTCGTTCTGAAACGGTATGGCAAGCCAATACCGAATGTATTGTAGGGAATTGCTTTATACGGAGAAGGATGTTCCGCAACCGCAGGTTTTGCTGGCGTTGGGATTGCTGAATGTAAATCCACGACTGTTCAGGCCTCCCTGCCAGTCTACCTCCATTCCATAGAGATACAATCCGTGACTTTTATTCATCACGCAAGGAATACCTTCAATTTCGAAAACCTCATCTTCGGCCTCTACTTTATCAAAACCGAGTACATAGGTCATGCCGCTGCAACCACCGCCTTTTACACCAACACGCAGGCGTTGTGTAGTGTCGAATCCGGGCTCGGCCATCAGTCTTCTGATTTCGGCTATAGCGCCGGCTGTGAGTGAAACGGGAGTATTTACTGAGATAGTTGCTTCCATGGTAGTTGAATTTTCATCACAAAGTTACTAAAGTCTTACCTTCGTACAAATAGCCGTTTGATGGATAATACCACTTTGCTGAGCATTGTTATAGGACTGGTTTTTGTAGGAATTATGGTGTATATGTTGCTGATCCATCCCAAAAACAGCGCAAAAACGGTTGCTCAACCATCCCCATCCAATCAACAATCCAACGCTTTGCAGTTACAGGCTTATGAGCGGCTGACCCTGCTGGCAGACCGGATTGCCCTCCCCAACCTGATCAGCAGAAACCATGGAGAAGGATTGTCGGCGCGGGAAATGCAGTTCCTGCTCACCAAACTGATCCGGGAGGAATTTGATTACAATGTAACCCAGCAAATTTATGTAAGTCCGGAAGCCTGGAATGCAGTACGGAACCTAAAGGAAAAGAACCTCCTGATCATCAATCAGATTGGGCAGCTGCTTCCCGAAAATGCCAGTGGAACTGACCTGCAAAAGCAACTTCTTCAGTACCTGATGAAAGAGCCAAAAGCAAATTTGCATGAATTGGTTAGTGAGGCACTTGGATTTGAAGCGAGGAAATTATTATAACACCCCCAAAGAAGATATCTATGTCTACCTCAAACATTTCAACAGACAGCGGAATCGAAATCAAGAAAGTATACACGGCCGAAGATGCCAAAGCGGCATTGCCGGAGGAAGCCCCCCTGCCAGGTCAATTTCCCTATACCAGGGGTGTTCAACCGGATATGTATCGGGGAAAGCTTTGGACCATGCGCCAGTATGCCGGATTCTCCACTGCAGAAGAAAGCAATAAACGGTACCACTACCTGCTTACTCAGGGGGTTATGGGCCTGAGTGTGGCATTTGATCTGCCTACTCAGATTGGTTACGACAGCGATCATCCGCTGGCTGAAGGCGAAGTAGGTAAAGTTGGTGTGGCCATCGACAGCCTGGAAGACATGGAAATCCTCTTCAAGGGAATTCAGCTGGAACAGGTCAGCACTTCCATGACCATCAACGCAACAGGCTTTATTCTACTGGCTTTCTACGTGGCCCTCGCCAAAAAACAAGGCGCAGACCTGAAGAAAATTGCAGGCACTATTCAGAACGATATTCTGAAAGAATATGCAGCAAGAGGAACTTATATCTATCCGCCGAAACCTTCTATGCGGATCATTACGGATATTTTTGAATGGTGCAGCACAGATTTGCCCAAATGGAATACTATTTCCATTTCCGGCTATCATATCCGTGAAGCCGGAAGTACGGCAGTACAGGAAATTGCTTTTACCCTGAGTAATGGTAAAGCTTATGTTCAAGCAGCCTTAGATAAAGGATTGGATATCAATATTTTTGGTAAGCGTCTCTCCTTTTTCTTCAATGCCCACAATCATTTATTCGAAGAAATAGCCAAGTTCAGGGCAGCGCGTAAAATGTGGGCGAAGATGATGAAGGATATGGGGGCAACGGATGAGAAAGCCATGATGCTTCGTTTTCATACACAAACAGGAGGCGCTACCCTTACTGCGCAACAGCCACTCAATAATATTTGCCGGGTTACCGTACAAACCCTTGCGGCTGTGCTCGGTGGAACACAGAGTCTGCATACCAACGGCTATGATGAGGCACTGAGCCTTCCCACCGAAGAAGCTGCCCGGATTGCACTCAGAACGCAACAGATTGTTGCTTTCGAAAGCGGAGCACCCGATACAGTAGACCCACTGGCCGGTAGTTATTTTGTAGAATCACTAACCAGTGAAGTAGAGAAAAAAGCCTGGGAGCTGGTGGAGAAAATTGATGCAATGGGTGGAAGTGTCAGCGCCATCGAAGAAGGATTCATGCAGGATGAAATTGCCAGAAGTGCCTATGAATACCAGCGCAACATCGAAAACGGCGACAAGACTATCGTAGGTGTTAATAAATTCACGGTAGAAAAAGAAGCGCCCGTTCCCGGCTTTAAAATTGATGACAGCATTCGTACTATTCAGTCTCAGAAACTGGCAGCCTTACGGGCAAAACGAGATCATGCCCAGGTGGCTGCTTGCCTCGACGCAATTTCCGAAGCCGCTAAAGGCACCCGTAATCTGATGCCTTTAGTGATTTCGGCGGTGGAAGCATATTGCACCTTAGGTGAAATTGCCGATGCCCTTCGAAAAGTATTCGGAGAACACAAATAGCGCGTTGTTAGAGTATCACGATCAGCGCATAGATGATGCCCGGCAACCATAATAAAAGGGTCAGCAGTACGCTGATCCAGAATTTATCGTTGGTAGCGTTCTGGTGCAAGTAAACAGCCAGTGGTGGCAATAAAATAGCCAGGATCGCCAGTAAAACGGTATCCCTTTCACCTCCGGTATCCGCGGCTCTCTGCGCTTTATAAGCTTTCGCCATTTTTTTTGCTTCTGCAAACCTGGCTTTTCTTTCTACCCTCGACAAACTTTTAAATTGAAGCAGGGCATCCTGAACAGCGGCATCGTTCAGCACTGGGGCCGTTTTTTCGGCAGGAACAACGGTTCCTGTAACGGGCTCGGTTTCCACTACTGCAGCTGCGGACTGAAGCGTGAGCACTGAACAGAGCGCCAGGGCGCTTAGGGTAATAAATCTCTTTTTCATGGTGTTGATAATTTTAGCGTAAGTATTGATCCGGTAAATATTGGCTTCGTTGCATGCAAAAATAACCATCCGGTGCAAGTATGTAACCAATCTGAATAAAATCATTTATCCCCATTGTAATCGGCAGCCCGAAATCAGTACCTTCAATAGGTTATAAAATCAACCTACATGAGAAAAACATTTTTCGCTGCCCTCCTGCTGCTGCTGGCATTGACGGGTTCAGCACAAACCAACCTGGAGCAGTTGCTGAAAGAAGAAACGCCCAAAGTCATCAGCTGGAGAAGGTATTTTCATGAAAACCCTGAATTGAGCAACAGGGAATTCAATACCTGCAAAAAAATTGAAGCTTCATTGAAAGAATGGGGAATCGCTACCCGTATTGTTGCCAAAACAGGTGTGGTAGGTGTGTTGAAAGGTGGTAAGCCAGGGCCGGTTGTTGCGCTGCGGGCCGATATAGACGGACTGCCTGTTGAAGAAAGAAATGACCTCCCCTTCCGTTCCAAAGCAAAGGGAGAATACCTCGGACAAACCGTACCTGTGATGCATGCCTGTGGTCACGATACACATATATCCATGTTACTGGGTGCAGCCGAAGTGTTGAGTAAAATTAAAAACGATATACAGGGAACGGTGGTGTTCCTGTTTCAGCCGGCAGAAGAAGGCTCTCCCGGAGATGAGGAAGGTGGTGCGCCGCTGATGATCAAAGAAGGCGCATTGGACAATCCCAAAGTGGATGCAGTATATGGTATTCATATTTCCTCTGCAGGAGATCTTGGAAAAATTTACTACAAGCCGGAATCATTCATGGCATCTTCGGACTGGTTTACCATTAAAGTAAAGGGTAAGCAGGCGCACGGAGCCAGCCCCTGGAGATCAGTGGATCCGGTTGTGACCAGTGCAGAAATCATACAGGCACTTCAGACCATTGTGAGTCGACAGATTGATATCACCAGCGCTCCTGCCATTATCACTGTCGGAAAAATTCATTCCGGCGTAAGGGCTAATATTATTCCGGAAGAAGCCGTAATGGAAGGAACCATCCGAACCCTCGACAGTGAAATGCAAAAAGACATTCACAAAAGAATTAAACAGATTGCCACTAAAATTGCGGAAGCCAATGGTGCAACTGTAGAAGTAGTTATCGATACAAAAACACTGGTTACCTACAATGATCCCAAACTGGTAGCCAGGTCGCTGGCATCGCTGCAGAAAGCTGCCGGCGGCGCGGAGAATGTATTGCCCATCAACTGGCAAACCGGTGCAGAAGATTTTTCCTTTTA
>JAQTZD010000013.1:25336-41804 GCA_028687975.1 Sediminibacterium sp. | reverse complement strand
CAGAACACCATTACCAACGGAACCATGATCATTCGGGAAGGAAAGATCGTATCTGTCGGTGCGGGTGTAGCAATACCGAAAGATGCTGTGATCATTGATTGTAAGGATAAATACATCTATCCTTCCTTCATAGATATCTATACAGACTACGGTATTCCGCAACCACAAAGACAGGGAGGTCCGGGTAGCCCCGCCGACTTCTTTAGAACACAACAAATTACATCTAACCAAAAGGGTGCTTTCGGCTGGAACCAGGCGCTTAAAGCAGATGTTCACGCAATTCGTTTGTTTTCAGTAGATGACGCCAAAGCAAAACCTTACCGCGAAAGTGGTTTTGGTACAGTACTTACACACCAAAAAGACGGAATTGCAAGAGGAACTGGCGCAGTTGTAACACTGGCAAATACAAAAGACAACTTTGTAATTATCAAAGATAAAGCCAGTGCCAACTATTCATTTAACAAGGGTACCTCTACACAAAGCTATCCTTCCAGTATCATGGGTACAATTGCTTTATTGCGTCAGACTTATAACGACGCTGCCTGGTATAAAGCAAATCCGGAAGCAGCAGAAAAAGAAGGTGTTAACCTCACGCTGAAATATTTTAACGACAACCAAAAACTTCCACAAATATTTGATGCACAAGACAGAGCTATAGATTTATGGAATGTTATGAGAGCGGATCGCATCGGAGATGAAAACGGAGTACAATACATCATCAAAGCAACCGGCAAAGAATACCAGCGCAT
This sequence comes from Sediminibacterium sp., assembly GCA_028687975.1. Taxonomy (GTDB): domain Bacteria; phylum Bacteroidota; class Bacteroidia; order Chitinophagales; family Chitinophagaceae; genus Sediminibacterium. The sequence goes on along the minus strand of JAQTZD010000013.1, from coordinate 41,055 downwards.
TAAAGAAGTGGCAGCAACTAAGGCACCATTGATTGTATCGCTGAACTTTCCACAGGCCCAGGATGTTGAAGATCCCAACGATGCCAGACTGGTTTCACTTGCTGACATGAAAAACTGGGAACTGGCTCCAACCAATCCGGCTGCTATTGAAAAGGCAGGAATTCCTTTTTGCTTAACTGCTGCAGATCTGCGTGAACCAAAAACATTCCTTGCCAATCTGCGTAAAGCAATGGAATATGGACTTACCGAACAGGCTGCAATGAATGCATTAACAAAGAATCCGGCGACCTGGCTGGGAGTATATGATCAGGTAGGAAGCATCGATGCCGGCAAGCTGGCAAATTTTGTGATTACCAACGGACCGGTATTTGCAGATAAAACGGCCATTTTGCAAAACTGGATCAACGGAGAAAAATATGCAGTAAAAGAAGAAGCCTGGTACAATATTGCCGGAACCTATTCTTTAACAGTCAACAACAACGAAGGCTCCCAGCATTATACACTGGATGTTAAATCTGCAGCCGCTGCAAGTGTAATAGGAAAGGATACCATGAATGCTAAATTCAGCTTTGATGGAAAAGCGGTGAAAATAGGTTTTGCCGCAGGACAAAGAGGCAGAACACCAATGGGCGGAAGAGGCGGTTTCTCTGGAGTAGCATCGGCCAACGCTCCTGTAAGCTTACCCGCCAATGCAATCCGTCTGGCAGGATTCAGTAATGGCAATACCTGGAACGGAACAGGAGTAGATTCGCTGGGTAGTGCAGTAACCTGGACAGCAACCCTGATCAATTCCAATACAGCAAAATCAGAAAATTCAGCGCCAAAACAAGCGCCAAAAACAGGAAGCTCTTTCTATCCTTTCACCGCCTATGGTAATCCGGAAACCGATTTACCGAAACAGGAAACCATTCTCTTCAAAAACGCAACCGTATGGACAAGTGATCAACAGGGTAAAATTGAAGGTGGAGACGTGCTGGTGAAGAATGGAAAAATTGCCAAAGTAGGAAAGGGTCTGTCAGATCCATCCGCCAAAGTAATTGACGCAACCGGTAAACACCTCACTGCAGGCATTATCGACGAACACTCACATATTGCATCTGCATCTACCAACGAAGGCGGACAATCTGTAACCTCTGAGGTTCGTATTCAGGATAATATAGATCCGGATGATATCAACATTTACCGCCAGTTAAGCGGTGGTGTTACCACATCGCATATTTTACATGGTTCTGCCAATACCATCGGCGGACAAACACAGCTCATTAAACTCCGCTGGGGTACCGACGACGAAGGCATGAAATTTAAAGGGGCTGATCCTTTCATCAAATTCGCATTGGGTGAAAACGTTAAACGCTCTTCTTCAACTTCTGGCAATCCTCGTTTCCCGGATACCAGAATGGGTGTTGAACAAGTATTGGACGACGCATTCAACAGAGCACGCGCATATGAAGCGGCCATGAAAGAAGCAGAGGCCAACAACAAAAAGAAAGGAGCAACTCCTGTAACATTCAGGAGAGATATTGAACTCGACGCTCTGGTGGAAATCTTGAACAGCAAAAGATTTATTACCTGTCACAGTTATGTGGCAAGTGAAATTCTGACCATGATGCGGGTAGCTGAAAAATACGGATTCCGTGTAAACACGTTCACCCATATTCTGGAAGGATATAAAGTGGCCGATAAAATGAAAGCACACGGGGCCAATGCCTCTACCTTCTCTGATTGGTGGGCTTATAAAAATGAAGTACAGGATGCAATTCCTTACAACGCAACCATCATGAGCAAAGTGGGTATCAATGTGGCCATCAACTCAGATGATGCAGAAATGGCTCGCAGACTGAATCAGGAAGCAGCTAAAAGTGTAAAATATGGTGGAATGTCCGAAGAGGACGCACTGAAAATGGTTACTATTAATCCGGCTAAAATGCTTCATGTAAACGATAAGGTAGGTAGCATTAAAGAAGGCAAAGACGCCGACCTGGTATTGTGGAGCGACAACCCTTTGAGCATCTATGCCAAATCGCTTTATACTGTGGTAGATGGAACCATCTATTTCGACAGGGCAAAAGACGCGGAAATGAGAAAACAGGTTAAAGCAGAGCGTACAAGGCTGATAGGCAAAATGGTAGGCGAAAAAAGAGGAGGAGCTGCTGTAACACCATTTATGCCAAGTTACAAATACATCAGTACCTGTCTGGATCATGGCCACAAACTGGGTATGCTCGAAATAGACGCCGATGAAGAGGAACAAACTCATGCAAACCACTAAACATTAAAAGATGAAAAGACTGATATATATACTCAGCTGTTTTACCCTAATGACGGGTATTTCAGCACAGGATAACATCTATCCTGCAAAACCCCAAACGGGACTGTTGTTTTTGAAAAACGGTACAGTTCATATAGGAAATGGTACTGTGATAGAAAACGCAACCATTAAAATCAATAATGGTAAAATTGAAGAAGTAGGTACAAATGTATCTGTACCAAACAGTGGCGCAGAAGTTGTTGATGTAAATGGAAAACACGTATACCCGGGTTTAATACACCCTTCATCTACACTCGGGCTTCAGGAAATTGGTGGAATCAGGAGTATGCAGGATTTCAATGAAATCGGGGATCTGAATCCAAGTGTTCGCTCAATAGCGGCATACAATGCAGACTCCAAAATCATCAACACGCTGCGTTCCAATGGTATACTGCTTGCGCATTCTGTACCACAGGGTTCGTTGCTCGGTGGCCAGTCTACTATAGTACAACTGGATGGCTGGAATGCAAATGATGCACCCTACAAGCTCGATGTTGGAATGAATCTGTATATGCCAAGTATGCTGAATCGGGCAACAGGCCGTTTTGCTGCCTTATTTGCCATGTTCTTTCCACAACAGGGAGACGCAACAAAAGATGCTATTGCAAAAGTAGAGAAAATAAAAGAGTTCTTCCGTGAGGCCAAAGTCTACGTCAACAGCGAGAATAAGGAAATCAACCTCAAATTTGAAGCAACGCGTAAACTGTTCAGCAAACAACAAAAATTATTTGTGCATTGTACACAGGTAAAACAAATGTTGGTTGCAATCGATTTTGTTAAAGAATTCGGATTTGATGTGGTCTTGGTTGGTGCATCCGAAAGCTGGCAGATTGCAGATCTGCTGAAACAAAACAACATCGGTGTGATCCTCAGCCAAATGCACGATCTGCCAACGCTGGACGACGACCACATAGATCAACCCTTCACAACCCCTGCTGCTTTACAAAAAGCAGGTGTGCTGTTTTGCATTAACGACGATGACCCGCAGAATCGTGGCCGCAATCTTCCCTTCAATGCAGGAACTGCTGTTGCATATGGGCTGGATAAAGAAGCAGCCGTAAGCGCAATTACACTTAATACAGCAAAGGTGCTGGGAATTGATGCAAACACCGGATCAATTGAAAAAGGTAAAGACGCAAACATCATCGTGAGCAAAGGAGATATTCTCGATATGAAGAGCAGTGTGGTTGAGCACGCGTTTATACAGGGAAGAAAACTGGACCTGAACGATAAACACAAACAACTTTACGAGCGCTATAAATACAAATACAATCTTCAGTAAACTTTTCTTACCGGAAATTTTACAAAAAATCGTGTCCCGGTTGCCTCAGGTAACCGGGATTTTTGTTGTATAAGGCTACCGGTCATCTGTTTTACCGTCCGTTCATAAATGACCGAAACAAAAAAACTGACGCCTCTGTAACATTTCTCCTGTTCATTCGCTTCAACCTCATGCATCCAAAACGCCTGAATATGAAGTTGATTGCCGTATTACTTGCTTCAGCCCTTTGTATATCTGCCAATGCGCAGTTGGCGGTAAATCCGGTCCGAAAGATTTCGGCAGCCAGAAACACCGAAAAGATCATCATAGATGGAGATCTGAAGGAGAGTGTTTGGAAAACAGCCCCGGTTGCAACTGATTTTGTAGAATGGCGACCAACATATGGACACGTAGAAGACGAAAAAAATAAAACAGAAATCAGAATTCTTTACGATAACACAGGTATATATATTGGTGGATATGCGCATGAGGCCAGCAAAGACAGCATCAGCCGCGAACTGGTAGGAAGAGATGTAGTAGGGGTGAATGATTTTGTAGGGGTGATTTTTGATACCTATCAGGATAAAATCAATGGGTTTGGATACTATGTAACTTCTCTGGGCGAACAATTTGATGCAAAATATTCGTCTAACGGAGAAGACGACAGCTGGAACAGCGTGTTCAACAGTGCGGCCAAAATAGTAGAAGATGGTTGGACATTCGAAATGCATATTCCCTATTCTGCAATCCGTTTTAGTAATAGCAAAATACAGGATTGGGGAATCAACATAACCAGGAGAAGAAGTAAGAGTGGAAAACAATTGATGTGGAATCCGGTAGACCCGGCTGTGGGCGGAAGCTTTCTGGCACAATTTGGCACCTGGACCGGTATACAGGACATCAAACCACCCGTGCGTTTGTCGATCTCTCCCTATCTTTCTGCCTATGTAAACAACTATCCGTATAATACGCCGGGTACAAAAAATACCAATACGGCATTCAATGGAGGGGTCGATATCAAATACGGAATCACACAGGCTTTTACCCTCGATATGACACTGGTTCCAGACTTTGGCCAGGTACAAAGCGACAACAAAATCTTGAACCTGACTCCATTTGAAGTGCGTTACAACGAAAACAGAAGCTTTTTTACAGAAGGAACAGAACTGTTTGGCAAAGGGAACCTGTTTTACAGCAGAAGAATCGGCGGACAGCCGCTGCACTACAGCAATATTGAATCTGAACTAAAACCCGGAGAAAGTATTGCAAAAAATCCAACAGAAACAAGCCTGATCAACGCAAGCAAAATAAGTGGAAGAACGGCTTCCGGTCTGGGAATTGGCTTCTTCAATGCAATCACCAGTGCGCAATATGCTACCATTGAGCTGAATGGCAAGGAAAGCCGTAAAATTGAAACCAGTCCATTAACCAACTACAATATTTTGGTATTGGATCAATCGCTGAAAAACAACTCGAGCATTTCTTTAATCAATACCAATGTTACGCGGGCCGGTACGGACTATGATGCCAATGTTACAGCAGCGCTCTGGGATTTATATACTAAGGGAAGCAAGTGGAATTTTTATGGCAAAATGGCTGTAAGTCAGTTGATTGGTTACAAACCGGCCGGGGGAAATAAAGACGGTTACAGTCACAGTATTGTACTTGCGAAATCCAGCGGGAGGTTCCAGTTTGAGTTTACGCAAGCATTCGCAGACAACCAATACAACCACAACGATATGGGGTATTTTACCAACAACAATTACCTCAATAATACCTTGTGGGCCTCCTATCGATGGCTGAAGCCGGGTAAATGGTACAACAGGATCAACCTCAACTTCAACCTTGGTACCTCTACCATGGTCAAACCCTGGAATCACCAGTACGTCTGGGCAAATACCAACGGCAATGTACAGCTTAAGAATCTTTGGTCGTTGGGTGCAAGCATCAACCTGAATCTGGAGGAAAAAGACTTTTATGAACCAAGGGTAGCAGGCAGGGTATTTATACGTCCGGGTAGCTGGGCGCTTGGTGGTTGGCTGGAAACCAATAGGGCCAAACAATATTACGTTTGGGGACAATTATACCTAAGAACCTCCAATCAATACGGCACCAACGGGCAGGACATCCGCCTGGGCAATCAGTTTCGCTTTAACAAAAAACTTAGCATTAGTGTGGAAGCTTATATGGAAAAAAGAAACAACAACCTGGGGTATGCAACCATGTACAATGCAGACAGTATAGTGTTTGGAAGAAGAAACAGAATAACAACAGAAAATACGCTGACAGTAAAATACAATTTCAACAATAAAATGGGCATCAGTCTAAGGGGCAGGCATTACTGGAGTAAGGTACAATACCAGGAATATTATGAACTGTTAAACGATGGAAAATTAAAAGCCCTTCAGGGTGGGATAACCGAAAATGTAAACTATAATGTGAACTATTTCAATATAGACATGGTATACACCTGGCAGTATGCCAAAGGGAGCTTTATCAATCTGGTATGGAAAAACGCCATCAGTACTTTTGATGAGGACGTGGAGTCGGGTTACTTCAAAAACCTGGGCAATACACTGGGGGCGGCCCAACAAAACAGCCTCTCCCTAAGGGTCATTTACTTTCTGGATTATTTAAGCTTTAAAAAGAGGGGGTAAACCTACCGTGGAGGAGTAATTGACAGGGGTATTTCCTACCTTAGCTCCATGTCGAAAAAACTATTTCTGCTCGATGCCCTGGCACTGATCTATCGTGCCTATTATGGACTCATCCGAAACCCCAGAATAACCTCAAGGGGAATCAACACCAATGCACAGTTTGGTTTTACCTCTACCCTGTACGACTTGATCAATAAGGAAAAACCAACGCACCTGGCAGTATGTTTCGATACACATGCCCCTACGGAGCGGCACACCGATTTTACGGATTATAAAGCCAACAGGCAGGAAGCGCCCGAAGACCTTCTCGCATCTATACCGGATATTCAGCGAATCATTCGCGGGTTTAATATTCCGGTGGTAGAAATGGATGGTTATGAGGCAGACGATGTAATTGGTACGGTAGCCTGGCAGGCAGCAGATGCCGGTTATGAAGTGTACATGGTTACGCCAGACAAAGATTACGGACAACTACTTACAAAACCCAATGTGTATATATACAAACCACCTTACATGGGCGGTGCGGAAGAAATACTTACCGCAGCAAAAGTGTGTGCTAAATGGGATATAGAACGGATTGAACAGGTAGTAGATATGCTTGGGTTAATGGGAGATGCGGTGGACAATATTCCCGGTATACCCGGTGTGGGTGAAAAAACAGCGGCTAAGTTGTTGAAACAATTCGGCACACTTGAAGAAGTTGTTGCCAACGCAGATTCACTCAAAGGATCATTGGGAGAAAAGGTGAGAAACGGTAAGGAAATGGCCATCATGAGTAAAAAACTGGCAACCATCATCACCAATGTACCCGTACAATTTCATGAAGAAGATTATCGGCTCAAAGAGTGGAATACCGAAGCGCTTACAGAAGCATTTACAGAACTGGAATTTAAAACATTGGGCAAGCGCATACTGGGAGAAAATTTCAATGCCTTCCATGCGGCACCCGAAGGAGTACAAACCGATTTATTTGGAAATATAGTAGAGACTAAAGCGGCGCCGGTAAAGAACACAAAAAATACTGAAACGATTATCCCGGAAACAGCAGAGGAAGAGCCGGCAGGAATGATTGCTACCAGGAATATTGAAAATACCGATCATGATTATCGGCTGATCAATGAGCGTGAAGCAATTGTGGCATTTGTTGAATCGATGAAGGGGTATACGGAGATATGCTTTGATACAGAAACAACCGGCACCGATGCAAACAATGCGGAACTGGTTGGATTAAGTTTTTCTGTAGAAAAAAATAAGGCATTCTATATTCCATGTCCGCCAGAACAGGAAAAAACAAAGGAAATACTGAATCAGCTAACGCCTCTGTTCAACAGGTCCGATGTAACATGGATAGGCCAGAACGCAAAATATGATCTGCTGATGTTAAAATGGTATGGAATAGAACCGAAGGGTGCCATATTCGATACCATGCTGGCACATTATGTAATTGAGCCGGAAGGCAGAAGGAGTATGGATTTGCTGAGCGTGCAATACCTTGGTTATGAACCCGTTTCCATCGAAACACTCATTGGAAAGAAGGGTAAAAACCAGGGAAATATGCGCGATGTGGAAATTGAAAAAGTAAAGGAATACGCCGGTGAAGACGCAGATATAACCCTTCAATTGAAAGAAGCGTTTGTTCCGTTGCTGAAAGAAAAGGAAGTAGAACGTGTATTCAGTGAAGTAGAAAATCCATTGGTCCGTGTTTTAACAGATATGGAGTTTGAGGGGGTAAAAATTGATACCTCCTTTCTGAACGAATACAGCAAAGAACTGGAAAGAGAAGCGGGTATATGTGAAGAGCGGGTATATGAACAGGCGGGCGTTCGATTCAACCTTGCTTCGCCAAAACAATTGGGAGAAGTGTTGTTCGATAAACTAAAACTGGATCCGAAAGCCAAGAAAACAAAAACAGGACAATACGCAACCGGGGAAGATGTATTGTTAAAACTAGCCAGCAAACACAGCATCGTAGATGATATATTAGGCTTCCGGGAATTAACCAAACTCAAATCTACCTATGTTGATGCACTGCCCGAAATGATCAATCCCAGAACAGGAAGGGTACATACCAGTTATGCACAGGCCATTGCTGTTACAGGTAGATTGAGCAGTGTGAATCCCAACCTGCAGAACATTCCCATCAGAACAGAACGCGGGCGTGAAATCAGGAAAGCGTTTATACCAAGGGAACCGGGGCGGATACTCATGAGTGCGGATTATTCACAGATTGAACTGAGAATCGTTGCTGCAATCAGTGGAGATCCGAATATGTGCGAAGCGTTTCGCTCGGGAAAAGACATTCACACAGCAACAGCTGCGCGGGTATATGGTATTGAGGAAAACGATGTAACCAAGGAAATGAGGTATAAAGCCAAAAGTGTCAATTTTGGTATTATCTATGGTCAGGGCGCCTTCGGACTAGCAGATAACCTTGGTATCACCCGGGCCGAAGCCAAGGAAATCATAGATAATTACAAAAGAGAGTTTCCTTTTATTCAGAAGTACATGGACGATCAGATCAATTTTGCAAAAGAGCACGAATATGTACAAACCCTTATGGGCAGAAAACGTTGGTTGAAAGACATCAACAGCAGTAATTTCACCGTTCGGGGGTATGCTGAACGAAATGCTATCAACTCGCCGATTCAGGGAACAGCGGCCGATATGATTAAATTGGCAATGATCCGGATTCACCGGGAGATGCAGAAAAAACATTGGGAATCAAAAATGATTCTACAGGTGCACGATGAATTGGTTTTCGATGCAGTAGAATCAGAAGCAGAAGAATTGGAAAAACTGATTATTGAGGGAATGATACATGCGCTGCCGTTGCCAAACAATGTTCCGGTTGAAGCAGAAGTTGGAAGAGGAAAAAACTGGCTGGAGGCGCATTAACCAACAGCGGGCTAGCGCATGATGCACCAGTTCATTAATTGAATGCCCCCGCTCCCGTTAATTGAAAATGTTTTTTCACCGGATGGCGAACGAAGCAGGATGTCATTATTACCCTTTTTCAAGGGAACACGAACGTATTCTATAGAAGCAGGAAGAGATTGCCAGTTTCTTGTATCTGCTTTTTCGGTAGCTGTGTTAAAAATATTCATCAAAAATCCGGCAGTTAACGCTGCGGTTTCACCATCACGTTGCTTTTTATTTTCGTCTTTTTTATCGCCGCTTTTGGCAACTGCCCTTGCGGCCTCAGATACAGCGTACTCGCCCGTTTTCTTAACTATTGCACGAATCAATGCAGACGAAATTTCTTTTAATATTCTTTCTTCCAGTACCTGTCTGGCTAAAACATTGAACTCCTGTGCCGGTTCGCCGGTATAAATTTGTCCATTTGTCTGAATGGAGAACGGGGGGAGCTTTTGAAAATTCGACCATGGTTCATAACCGGGAATGGATACACGTAAAATCCTGAACTCATTCAGGGGCCTGGGTTTTACCCACCCGGCTGCTGCATAATTGAAGGGTACGCCGGTGCGACCATACGGTCCATCAAAGAAAAACCCGTTGATGCCATCGTTCGTTAGGGTAATAGACTGATCTACTTTAACAGGAACCATTCCTTTTTCAAAAAACACAATCAATTCCCCTCCGTCCGGTGTGGGCTTCTGTTCAAAAGGTATACCTGTTTTTGTAGTATAGAAATCAATCTGATCTGTAAAGCCTACTGCAAATGCGGTTTTATATAAATCCTGTACCAGCTGTCTTGATAAACGAACGCCATAATAAGTATGGCTTTCGTTCTTCAAAAATAAATCCACCGCATTTCTGTAAGAGATAAAGGCATTGTTGTTTTCCCCGTTCAACTCATAAATAATACCCTGCACAGTTAATGCAAAAGCATCCTGTTTGTACCTGTCCGAGCCAACCCGGAACTTATCTTCCTGAGCAGATGTGCTGAGCGTTATTCTACGCGCCTCTACCCTTGCTCCGTCGGGATCGTTGAGGTACAGGTAATTCAATCCCTTATAATAATGTATCATGAACCGTTCAAAATCCTCACCCAGATAGGTTTGTGTCATTGGGTTCAATAGGTTGGAAGTAAGCACATCTCCTACCGTTTTCCGCTTGCTCTCTAAAAATTCATCTGCCCTGTTGAAATAAAGATTGCTGCTGTCGTAGGAACCCATGAGATGATATAATTTCCCTCGTTCCAAATAATAAAGCAGCTTATTTCTATCCTGATTAAGAAAGCGATTTACTTGTTTAGCCTCCAGCGCAGCTGCATAGTTTCCCCTTCCGATATTATTGTAATAATCAGACAATTTGGTACGGTAACTTGCACAGGAGAATAAAAAAGGCAGGAACAGTAAAACTGTTCTTGCCTTCAAGCTATTCAATCCCGTAAAAACAGAAAGGGACATTCCTTAATTCTTTACAAACTTCGCAATCTTCTTATCGCCAATCCACACAACCTCATTGGTTTGAATATTGGTCAGTTCAAGGTTCACCAGATAGGTAACAGTTTTCTTCTTTTTGTAAGCATCTACAATAGAATTGATAGATCCCTGGAGAATATAATCTGCTCCTCTCTCTAATCCGAATTTCTTCATAGTGCTTTGAGAAGCATTGGTTTGCTGGTCCGCTTTTTCGGCACGCATTTCTTCCCGTTTTTTTCCACTTTGTACCAGACCAATCCGGTCGCTCTGAATGAAACTCTTTTCCAGATCATTCATAAAAGTTTCCGCTTCAATATGTTCGTGGCTCTTGTTGGTAATCATTCCTACAATCACTACGGGCTTTTTACCTTGCTCGGAAATATGGTTCAACAACCATTTTTCGCCCAGGATTTGTGTAGTCATTTCCCTGGCTGTTAGCCTGCTGTCTGTTGCATTCCAGCTACCGCTGATATCAATTTGTTCAGCTGGATCAATACGTGTTACAGTACGGGGAGAACAGGCAGTTAAAAACAAAACGGCTGCAAAAAAAGAGGCATGGAAAACTCGCTTCATATAATTATTTTAAAACTTTTAGGAACTAAAAACCGAAAAACCAGTTACCGGTTCTGAATCCAATGGTGGGTCTGATCCAGCTGCGGCGCGTTGCATACCGGTAAGGATCATAGTAACCGTATTGGTTCCAGCCGTAATTGCTGTATCCGAATGATGGGTAGCTCCATTGATATTGTCTTCTGTAAACACGTCTTTCATTTCTTCTGTTGAGCTTATCCTGGTACCAGTCAAAAGCCTGGTAGGTTTGCTGGGGAGTGGTATTGGAATAAATCAACAAAGAGTCTTTAAATCTGGTGTACTTTTCCTGACTTTGCAGGTAATTGGGATTCTGATCCGGAAGCAATACCCCCGTTTGCGCTTCAACGCCCAGAGAGCCCAACAGGAAGCAGATGATCATTAGCTTGTTCATAAAAAATATTTTATTATTTATGATACTACAAAACTAATACCAAAAGGGTTAAAGGATCGATAAAATGGATAGAACGGCTGTAAAGCGTGTTTACCGGAGATCAGGCTGGTTTTTCTTAAAAATGGGAACCGTACTACAGGGTTCACCATACATGATGCTTTTTACATAAGGACGCAGGTGGGTGGTAATGGCCACATAAGCTGCTTCCGGCATGGGAATCTCACCGCATCCCTTGATCACCACACGCTGGTCGGTATAATCTGCAGCAGAAACTGAATGGATATTGTTTAGCAGCAAGGCTTCTTTCAGCTGCTGTTCCGTGCCGAAGAAAACCGATTTGGCAACCGGCTGGAGATTGGAAGCAACCAACATATTTGCCCACATGGGAATAATGGCATCTGCGGAACAGGTAATGGCTACATGGGCATTCCGGTAAATCTCCCAGTCAAGGGTCTGAAGTGCAGCCCTAAAATCCTTCTCTTTAAGGATTAGTCCCAAAAAGAGATGCTCTTTCAGATCAAATACCATCATCGGCTCTCTGGGTAGGAATGTTTCCAGATCCAGACTGATGATGCCGCTTTCCGCAACCTTATTAACGAAGTTTTCCATGATTCAGAATACAAAAGTACGCCAAGCAGGGATAAAGATGTTTCGATTATTGTAAAAAGAAAAGGCCCGGATAACCGGGCCTTTCTGATATAAAACGATTCTGTTAGTAGAAAGTTGAGCGGAAATCTTTAATTACAGCTGCTTTACGCAGTGATTCCACACTTCTGTAAATACCCATTTTCCGGGTTTGAATAAGGCTTTCTCTAAGCACCTGGAGGTCCATGGTGTTGGCTTTTGCACCAACAGATTCGGACTTCACAGAAAATACGCCTGTTTCACCGGCAATTGGCTCACTGGCTTTACCCAGGAGAGCTTTATTGAAAGCGGCTCCTACTACTTTAGGTTCGCTTCCGATACCTGCCACAAAAGAAGCACCAAAAGAAAGACTGTCGGCACGCATTACCGGAGAACCGCTGGATTTAGAATAATCTTCCAGAGTAGCGCCTTTCATCTTAGTTTCAATGATATTCTTCGCTTTCTTTTCGTTGCGAACAATACCTTCTACCAGCGGTCTTGCTTCATTGGCGTTCATTACACCTGGCTTATTGATAGCGCTTATCATGGCTACGATATAGCGATCGCCAACCTCAACAGGTTCAGAAATATCACCCAGCTTTTTTTCATAAACCCAACGTACCAGGGTTCTGGAAGAACCAATTCCGTTGATCATGAAGTCGTTCTCCTTAATTTCTGAAGCGGGTAAAATAGCTAAACCCTGCTTAGATGCATTTTCATTGAACTGTTTGCTGTTTTTGCTGGTTACCGTAAACTGAGAAGCGGCTGTGCTGGCAGCACTGATTGTTTCATTGCTGGCAACAATTTGTTTAGCCAGGTAAGCCACCTTATAAGCAGGGCCCATATTCTTGTGTCCCAATACCTCTATATAGTGGTATCCAAAATTTGATTTAACCACACCTTTACTACCTACTGCATTATCGAAGGAAAAATCATTGAACGGAACTACCATTTGACCCTGTGGGAAATATTCAATTACACCACCATTCACTTTACTTCCCTGGTCATCAGAATACTTCAGTGCTAACGCATTAAAATCTGCTCCGCTTTTAATAGCTCCGGCAATACTGTCGATCACCCTTTTACCTAAAGTATCGGGGCGAACCTGCTGTCCACTGTTAGGATCGGCGGTTGCAATCAGAATATGACGAACCTTTGCGCTGTCTGGCCACTGCTTTGTACCAACCATTTTTGCATAAACATAATTGCCGCCATCCAGGTATGGTCCAAAAACTTCACCAACAGACAAGCGTACAATAGAATCTTTCATCGCCATCTGCATTTTTGAACCACTGAAATAACTATCGTAGTAAGGTATTTCAGATCCTACTTTACCCAGGTAAGATTTAGCATCGGAAGTTGTAGCAAACTCTTTGGCCAGATTACTGACTTGCTCCAGCGCTGCAGCAGAATCTGCAGAAGAAGGACCTGCATTGAAACCAACAAAAGAGATAGATCGGGTTTCTTCGGGTTTCTCAAACTGGTTGGCATGCTTTTTTACATATGCATTTATCTCATCGTCAGATACTTTTGCCAAACTATCAGAAACGGAGATATAGGGATAATAAACATAAGATACATTCGCAACAGCATTATTATCAGCTACCTGCTTTTCTACTACCCATTTTGGTAAATAAGCAGATTGTATCAGCAAATTCTGGTATTTGGTCCTCATACCATTCTGTATGGTCGGTTCCATATATGCAGCATTGATCATTTTAATTTGCTCAGTATTTTTGCTCTTTTTAATTTGAGCGAAAGCGCGTTTAGCATCATCTACACGAAAAACGCCGGTATTCGGGTCGGTGAATTCCTGACGAAGTGGTGAGTTTTCACCAAAAAGTACTTCATTCAGTTCTTTGGAAGTAACAACCAGTCCAAGTTTTTCAAATTCCTGATCAAGTACTACCCTTTCCACTTCCTGATTCCATACGTTGCCAATCAACTGGTCTCTAGTTGCACCCTGAGAGGCATACATCGCTTCCTGCATTTTAAGCCTTTCCTCAAATTCACCTCTTTGGATTGCCTTACCATTTACTTTGGTAATAACAGATGAATTGGAAAAAGCAGTTCCTCCTCGTTTTGCACCATCCTGAAGGATAAAAGCAATTAATGCAAGCGCAATAATTACAAAAACGATCCATGAACCTCTGTCGCGAATACTTTGAATTACAGACATAATAATAAGATTGATATAATTTCCCCAGATCTTTAGCGGGGAGGCAAAAATAAGGGAAAAAGCAGTCATAAATTATCCACAAATACCTGTTGGTAACCCCGAAAAAGGGTGGAAAAATGGGTTTTTCGGGCCTTTATAAGTGAAAAACAATAGAATAAATAGCCCCTTCCCGGATCATTTTCAGGAAACAGATAAAATTAGACACCATATTATCCCTGTTAATTCACAGTGCATAATCCGTGAATTACTTCATTTCATCTATGTTAATTATAAAATGAACCTATGTGTACAAACGATATAAAAACAACAATAATGGCATGTTCGTGTGTTAATATATCTGTGAATAAGAGGGAATAACACAAGTCTTATTAACTTTACATTTTGTGTGTAACTAAGTTATCACGATATACACACTCCTAATAGTAGTAGTTGTTTTTATAAAATTGTATTATTAAATATTATTACCGTGGATATTAACAAAGCAAAAGCAGAAATCAACGATAAGGGTTTTTTAGATTTGGAAATTGATCCACAAATCGATCTCTTTGCTGAGATACAAAAACTCAAAAAAGAAAAAAATGCCATACTGCTCGCTCACTACTACCAGGAAACCGATATTCAGGATGTTGCCGATTACATCGGGGATAGTCTTGGGCTGGCCCAGCAGGCAGAACAGACAAGCGCAGATATGATCGTTTTTGCCGGCGTGCATTTCATGGCAGAAACAGCAAAAATTCTCAATCCTTCCAAAAAAGTGGTCCTGCCGGATTTAAAAGCAGGATGTTCATTGGCGGATAGCGCTCCAACACCGCTTTTCAGGGCTTTTAAAGAAAAACATCGGGACCATATTGTTATTTCATATATCAATTGTACTGCAGAAATCAAGGCCCTTAGCGATATAATCTGTACAAGCAGTAATGCAGAAAAAATAATTGATTCTTTACCGAAAGACCAGCCCATTATTTTTGCTCCAGACAGAAACTTAGGAGCGTATCTGAATAAAAAATCCGGCAGAAATATGCTCTTATGGAACGGAGCTTGTATGGTACATGAAATTTTCAGCCTGGAAAAGATCACCAAACTAAAAGTAAGACATCCAAAAGCAAAAGTTTTAGCTCATCCTGAATGTGAAGAGGCTGTATTAAATATTGCAGATTATATTGGAAGTACAAGTCAGTTGCTTAAATATTCCGCAACCGATCCATCTGAAGAATACATTGTAGCAACAGAAACAGGTATTCTTCATCAAATGCAATTACAGTCTCCGCAGAAAACTTTTATACCTGCACCACCCAATAATAATTGCGCCTGCAACGACTGCCC